>JAYTHR010000318.1:0-13343 GCA_043732425.1 Bdellovibrionales bacterium | reverse complement strand
TTCCAAACAAAAACAGCTTGTTCGTTTGCACTAAAGACGACGAGACTTCCATTAAGTCTAATAAATTAATTGTACCCGCGGTCCCGAATACAAAAGACACGCCGTAAAGAAATATAGCGGACGCAAATGATCCCAAAACGAAGTACTTAATGGCGGCTTCTTTCGAAATTTTTTGCTCGTGCGACATTGCGATCATTAAATAAAGCGATAATGACATCAGCTCTAGGCCAATGAAAATGACAATAAGATCAACGGCAGAAACAAGGATTAACATTCCAACGATTGAGTTCATGGCTAAAAAAACAAGTTCTGAAAACTGAGACCCCTTAGTGGCCGGATTCTCATACATCATGATCAGCCCGCCCGCGGCCGAAACCACCGCGATCAGCCCCATCCACTGCGTCAGTCCATCAAAAACTAATTGCCCGCTGAAGGCCGTTTTTCCGGATCCGCCGAAAACAATTAGTAAGCCGGCGGCTAATGTTAATCCTATCAATGCTTCAATCACCGTGGCTGCGGCGGACTGTTCGACGTTTCCTCGTAAAACTTTGATCGTAATCGGAATTAAGCTAAAAACAAATAAAGCAATTAGGGGCGATATTAATAAAACGTCTGAAAGACCGAGTGTAATATTCATTTTATTTTGCCTCGCTATTAATAACTAGAGTGTAATTCATTTTATTTTTAACTAGGTAATCGACACTCGCTTTCGAGTAGTTCATAAAATGATTCGGAAATAAACCCATCCAGAAAATCAGAACCACTAACGGAGCCATCACGAAAATCTCTCGCAGACTAAGATCATGTAGGGGGTGCTTTTTATCATGAGCTGCGTGCTTCACAATTTCGCCGGCAGGTCCGAAGAAAACTCTTTTGACCATCCATAACATGTAAGTCGCGCCCAGAACCACTCCGGTTACGGCCGCAGCCGCCATCCAGGCCGAGTAATTAAAAGCCCCTAACAAAATAAGATATTCACCAATAAAACCATTTGTCATCGGCACGGCGATCGAAGACATCGTTACAATAACAAAAACAATCGTAAAGATGGGTAGAGCCGTTGCTAAGCCACCGTACTTAGAAATCTCACGCGAATGAGTTCTTTCGTAAATCATACCGATTAGTAGAAACAGGGCGCCTGTTGAAACACCATGGTTCAACATCTGGTACAAGGCCCCGGTCACTCCGTAAGAGTTCATCACAAAAAGACCAATTAAAATGTAACCCATGTGTGATACCGAAGAATAAGCGATCAGTTTTTTTACGTCGGGCTGAACCATCGCGACTAAAGCTCCGTAAATAATTCCAACCACCCCGAGCGCAATAAATAACCATGAGAAATTGGCGGTTGCTTCCGGAAACATCGGGATCACTAAACGAATAAAGCCGTACGTTCCCATTTTCAACATCACTCCGGCTAAGATCACAGAGCCTGGCGTGGGGGCCTCAACGTGCGCGTCTGGCAACCACGTGTGCAGCGGGAACATTGGGACTTTAATAGCAAACGCCAAAGCAAAGGCGAAAAACAAAAGAGTCTGTGCGGTGAAAAATTCGCCCGCGATGAAAGGAATTCTTAGTTTATAAAAGTCTAAAAGGCTTGCGCTCATGGTGCCGCCAGTGACTTCGGGTGTTAATCGCATCATGAAAATGATCGCCAATAACATCAGAATTGAGCCCGACATTGTGAAGATAAAAAATTTGATCGTTGCGTACACGCGGCGCGTGCCGCCCCAAATACCGATCATAAAATACATCGGTATTAATGAAAGCTCCCAGAAGACATAAAATAAAATCGCATCCATAGCTAAAAAAGTACCGATCATTGCGGTTTGCAAAACAAACAAGGAAATGAAAAATCCTTTGCGCTTATCTTCGATCGATTTCCAGGAAGCCAACACAATAACGGGAATTAAAAATGTTGTCAGCATGACCAACATCAACGAAATTCCATCTATACCGACAAAATACGAGATTCCAAATCTTTCAATCCACGGCATTTTTTCAACCATTTGCAGAGCTGCCGTCGACGAATCAAAATGCTGAAGCATCACCACCGACATTAAAAATTCAAGAACAGAAAAGCCTAGGGCTAGGTGGCGTAGCGTGTTCTTTTGCGGCCAAGCGCAAAGAACCAATGCAAATAATAGCGGTAGAAAAATCAAACTTGATAAAATCATAATTACCTCATGAGTACGAATGAAAGCACAACAACGACGCCGATACCTATATACATTGCATACTGCTGCATATTTCCGTTTTGTAGCGCCTTGATAAAAGAGCCGCCGCCACTAACGATATCTGCAATTTTAAAAGTCGCCTTATCGATAAAATTAACATCAACATAGTACCACAAATTGCGGCTGCCGCTGATCAATGGGTTTATAATCGTTGCTGCGTAGGCCTCGTCGACAAGATATTTTTTATTAACCAGTTGGTAAACGGGACCAAACGCTTTCGAAATCTTCTCTGCGGAGTCTTCTTTTTTCGTGTAAATGACAAACGCAAAACTCGCCGACACAATGGCTAGAGCTACAGAAATTCCCATCATGAGCCATTCTGTCGAAGTGTCGTGCGTCGCGTGGCCGACCCCTTCCGCTAACGGAAGAGTCCGAATAACGGGCTCAAGCCAGTGCTCCCAAAAGTTTGGAATATTTCCAATGTATTCGCCGATCACGTGAGGAATTCCGACCCAACCGCCAATGACAGAAAGAAGTGCCAGAACCATCAATGGAATGGTCATCGACAAACCGCTTTCGTGGGGATGAACCGATTTAGCGACGCGTGATTTTCCCCAAAACGTCAGCGCCATTAATCGCGTCATATAAAATGCAGTCAGTGCGGCGCCGACGGCTCCCGCGGCCCATAATAGCCAGTGGCCATTAGGTGACGAAAAAGCCTGCCAAAGTATTTCATCTTTAGAAAAGAATCCTGCAAATGGCGGCACGCCGATAATTGCTAGCCACCCCAATAAAAAAGTAAAATGGGTGATCGGCATATATTTACGAAGCCCGCCCATTTTTCGGATGTCTTGTTCTTCGTGCATTCCGTGAATGACCGAACCCGAACCTAAAAACATCAACGCTTTGAAAAATGCGTGAGTCATCAGGTGAAACATTCCCGCGCCAAAAGCGCCAACACCCACGGCCAAAAACATATAACCCAGTTGCGAAACCGTGGAATAAGCCAAAACTTTTTTAATATCGTGTTGTGTAAGGCCAATCGTTGCCGCCAATACGGCCGTCGCAGCGCCAATGATAGCAATTACCATCATCGTGTTCGGAGCCACAACAAATAATGGATTTAATCGCACAATCATATACACGCCGGCCGTGACCATCGTCGCCGCATGGATCAGCGCCGAAACGGGCGTAGGGCCCGCCATTGCATCGGGAAGCCAAACATAAAGTGGAATTTGCGCTGACTTGCCGGTAGCTCCGATAAATAACATCAGCGTTCCTAAGGTCACTGCGCCCAACCATCCGGCTTCCATGACTGTTGGAGCCAATGCGTTTAATTCATGAATGTTAAGAGTGCCAAAACTAAAAAATAAAATAAACATCCCTAGAATAAACGCAGCATCACCAATACGATTCGTGATGAATGCCTTCATTCCCGCCGCCGCTTTTGCAGAATCTGAAAACCAAAAACCAATTAGTAAGTACGAGCAAAGCCCAACGCCTTCCCAGCCCACAAAAAGTGTCAGCAATGAATCGCCCAGGACTAAAATTAACATATTGAAAATAAATAGATTTAAATAGGCAAAATATTTCGTTACCCCTTTATCATGGTGCATGTATCCAATTGAAAACAAATGGATCAATGATCCGACGCCGGTAATAATTAAAATCATTATTCCACTAATTTGATCAACAACGAATCCCGCATTCACTTTCAGGGAGCCAACATTAATCCATTCAAAAAAGACTGCGGTTAAACGGCGATTTTCTGGGTTTGCGTCGACAAGTTGTAAAAACAAGAGCACGGCGGCAACAAAAGAAACAGCCACGGCAGCCGTAGCAACCGACCCGGCAATTAAATAATTAGAGCTGCGAAAACGAAAGCCATTGATAAAAAAACCGATCAGTGGCGACAATAGTAATACTGCAATTAATAATTCTTGATTCAGCATGCCGCCTTATCCTTTCAAGTGTTCGAAGAAGCGAATGTTGACTTCTTTAAAGCGTTTAAAAATAGAAACAGCTAATGCTAATCCTACGGCCGCCTCGGCCGCAGCTATTGTCATGACGAAAAAAACCATGACTTGCCCGTCAACTTTTCCAGTGTAATTCGAAAAAGCGACGAAACTCAAATTCACAGCGTTCAGCATAAGTTCAATCGACATAAGTAATACGATCAAATTGCGGCGAAGTAAAACGCCGGCCATTCCCAAGGAAAAAACTATGGCCGACAGAACTAAGTAATGATTCAAGCCAATCGTTGTCAGAATATTAGTCTCGGGCATGAGTGCCTCCTTTACTTCGCGATAGGGCGACGGTGCCAACAGCAATGACCAGCAACATGACCCCAAGGGCTTCAAATCCAAAAATATTTTTGATAAACAAATTTTCGGCCAACGCGCGGGTTGTGTCGGTTGCGGGTTTTGATATATCACCAGAAGACGTAGCGCTCGCGGCCGTTTTTAAACCCATTGTGACCGCGCCGACAATGAGGCCAGACAAAATTCCAACTGAAGCAATTTTAATTGCTCCGGTAATTCGTCCTCGTGTGAAAGCTTGAATTTCGTGTTTTAAATCAAAAAGCATCAGAACCATCACGAATAATACCATGACGGCGCCGGCATATACGATCAGCTGCGCGCCCGCAAGAAAGTAGGCGTTCAGTGTTACAAAAATAGCCGCAACCCCAATCATCGTCATTGCCAAAGACAGCGCCGAATAAATCGGGTTCACCATTAAAATAACCGACAAGGCGCTAACGACCGTAACAATTGCTAAAAACCAAAACAAAAATGTATCTGCTGTCATTGGTTCCTTCCTTAAAGTGTAAAGTACGACGTTACAAATATTGCGGTCGCCGTAATGATTGAATTTCCTAAAGCCCACGGAAGCATTGTTTTCCAACCAAGATCCATCAATTGGTCATAACGAAATCGTGGCAAGGTCCAACGAACATGAATAAAAATCCATAAAAATAAAGCAAACTTGATATTGTAAGAAATAAAGTGAGCAATCACACTGAGAATATTGGCTGTTCCGGCGCTGACAGAAAGTGAATCTACAAACCACTGCTGAACTTCGGCCGGAGTTAAATTCCAAATGCTGTAGCCGCCAAAATAGAAAGTGACCATCAAGCCGGACGCAATCATCATGTGGCCATATTCTCCAATGAAGAACATCAACATTTTAAATCCACCGTATTCCGTATGGAATCCAGCTACAAGCTCGGCCTCACCTTCGGCTAAGTCAAAAGGAAGTCGATTCGATTCGGCAAAAGCCGCCGCAAAAAAAAGTGCGGCGCCAATCGGTTGATAAAATATTCCCCAATTCGGAAGCCACGGGGCTCCTGCCGTATAACCAAAAGCCGAAAAGCTGAATGAGCCCTGCTGAGCTAAAATCATGTCGCTAAGGTTAAGCGTACCGTAAAGTAAAATGACACCAACGATTGCCAATCCCAACGCCAATTCGTAAGAAATTATTTGTGCCGAGGCGCGAAGGGCCCCCATTAAAGAATATTTACTTCCCGATCCCCAGCCCGCCATCAAAATGGTGTACGCCGCGAGTGAAGAAATTCCTAAAATAAAAACAATCCCCGTACTGATTTCGTAACCTTGAATTAAAAAAGTGTATTCATTTATTTTTAAGGGCACAGACATGGGGATCGACATGTAGGCTACCGCCGCAGGAATTAAGGCAAACACGGGCGCGCAGTAAAATAAAAATCGATTTCCTTTTTCGGGAACAAAATCTTCTTTAGTTAAAAACTTCACGGCATCGGCCAAAAGTTGAACTAAGCCTAGCGGTCCAACGCGGTTCGGGCCAAAGCGATTCTGAATGAAGGCGGATCCGCGGCGCTCGAGCCAAACTAAAACAGGAACAGCCTGAACCATTAATAAAAAAACTAAAATTGTTTTAATAGCGTTGATTGTTATTTCAAACCCGGTTGTACCCATTGATGTCATAGATTAATCCCACTCCAAAGCTTTTGAACGTATTTCCCACCACAGGCCAAAAATAAATATAGTTAAAAAAATCATCATCGAGGAAAACATGTAAAGTCCGGCGCCCGAGGCGATAAAGTTTTTGAAGTTGCTGGCCCACGGATACATAAAGATAATTTCAATATCAAAAAGTATGAATAAAATGGCCGTTAAATAAAACTTCACTGAAATTTTTGTGTCTTTTTTTTCTTGAACTGGGATTCCACATTCGTAAATATCAAATTTTGCCTGACTTGATTTTTTAGCTTTCCCGCCTGTCCAGCGAGCTAAGTAAATTAAAATGGTCCCGAACGCGGCGATAAAAATTGTGATAAAAATCACTCCACCTAGCGGCACAGCTCCTCCTTGAAAATATGTTGATATTTCAACACCTTAGTTATCAAAAGCCAACGGCAAAAAAACCGCAGAAATAGACTCTCGGAAAGCCGTTGATTTAGCGCAAATAAATATTTTATAAATTTGTGGTGATTGGGGCAATTCTTAGATAAGGTCTGATTTCAATTTATGAATATTCGGACGGCACATTTGCGGCTTGAAGATTTAGTTCTTCGCGGTTTGCAGAAAAATAAAAATCTTTTTAATGTTGAAGGCGCTTCGTCGTCAGTGGCTGTTTCGTATTTTCTGTCACAAAGTTTACTTAAGGAAATTAATGACTTACCAAGACTTGTGGTTGTTTCAAGTTTAGATGAGGCTCAGTTTTTTAAGCAGCAGTTGCAATTTTTTTCACCACATTTTCGCTGTCATCTCATTCAGCATAATGATGTTTCTAGTTATTCGGGTCTTACGCCATCGCCCACTGTAACTCAGTCCCGGGTTGATTTTTTATACTGGGCCGGACGAGCGCAAAAAAGCGACATTTTTGTGGCTCCAATTTCTGCGCTTCTTCAGCTTTCGGTTCCGTTCTATGACTTTTCTAAGCGCTGCCATGTCCTCAAAAAAGGGGACGAGCTGCCGACGGATTTGGCGAATTACTTCAATCAATTGGGATATCAACCGGCTCCGCTGATTGAAGACAAAGGCCAATACAGTATTCGGGGCGGTATCGTCGATGTATTTTCGCCGGCCGAAACGCTACCGATTCGCATCGAGCTTTTTGGGGATCACGTTGAAACGCTAAGAACTTTTTCGATTTTAAATCAGCGCAGCCTGGATGAGGTCGACACGCTGAATATTTGTCCGGCCCATGAAATTGATTTCAATGATGAAAATATTGAAAAGGTTATTTCGCAACTTAGGAAATCTCTGCAGGGCCGCGACGTGTTGCCGGCTGAAGTTGAAGAAACAGTGCGGTCTTTGACGCTAAAGAATTATTTTTCCGGTGCTGAGTTCTTGCTTCCTTACTGTTTTAAAAAATTAGCGCTTCCGCTGGATCATTTTAGCTCGGGCTTAAATATTTTCTTACTTGACCCTGCTGAGATTCAGCGAAGCGCGGATCAATATTACCAAGAGTTAATGCAAGAATCGAAACTGACCTCACAACACGTCTTTCACCCCGCACTTTCTGAAACGCAGGTTCCTTTTGAAAGCTTAGTGTGGCCAGAAGAATCAAGACTGTTTCAGTTTTCAAATCTATCATATCTTGAAGAACAGTCTGATAATGAAGAGCGCGTTTCCTATCGCACATCTTCCCTGATCGAGTTTTCAAATTTGGCCCAGAACCTGACACCCGCGTCGGAAGACTGGATCAAGGCCGCGCAGCCAAAACTTAAACTTTGGCTTGAAGATGGTTACAAAATATTTGTCTGTGCGAAGTCACATACCCAAACAGATCGATTGAAAACTCTTTTTCAAAGGTTAGAGATTAGCTTTGAAGCTGCGCCACTAGATTCTTACGACTGGCTAACTTGGTTAGAAAATCCGAATGTTACTTTTATTCCCAGGCCTTTGTACGAAACTATCCAGCTAGTTGAAGAGAAAATAATTTTTCTTCGTGATGATGATTTTTTCGGCCGCAAGCAGCGCGCCAGTCGCGCCGGCTCGGAAGAAAGCTCGTATGAGCAGTTCTCCGCGCAAGCAAAAAGTCTTAGCTTTGGTGATTTAAAGCCGCAAGATTTAGTCGTTCACGTCAAGCACGGTATAGGGATCTATGAGGGTTTAAAGATTATGGATATCGGCGGAATCAAGTCCGAATATATTCAAGTGGCCTACAAAGATAAGGATAAACTTTATCTTCCTGTTTACCGCGTGGGGCAGCTGCAGAAGTTTTCAGGCTCTTCGGCAACTTCCGTCTTAGATAAACTGGGTGGAACCGGTTGGGAAAAAACAAAGATTAAGGTTAAAAGTCATTTGCGAGATATCGCAGCTGAGCTATTAAAACTTTACGCCCTACGGTCAGAGATTGAGCGAGATCCAATCCCGTTAGATGAATTTGAATATTCACGCTTTGAAAAAGCTTTTCCTTTTGATGAGACCGACGATCAGCTGCGTGCGATTTCAGATCTGCAAAAAGATTTAAAATCGATGAAGCCCATGGATCGCCTGATCTGCGGTGACGTTGGCTTTGGTAAAACTGAAGTCTGTATGCGGGCCGCGTTTCAGGTGGCACTCAATAAAAAGCAAGTAGCGATTTTAGCTCCGACAACCGTTTTAACATTTCAACATTTAGAAACATTTAAAAAACGCTTTGCCGGTTGGCCGATTGAAATTAGATCTTTAAATCGCTTTGTGCCGCCCGCGGATCAAAAGAAAACATTAGCCGAATTAAAAGAAGGTAAAGTTGATATTCTTATTGGAACTCATCGGTTATTAAGTAAGGACATCGTTTTTAAAGATTTAGGTTTGCTGGTTATTGACGAAGAGCAGAAATTTGGCGTCACTCACAAAGAGAAAATTAAAAAATTAAAAAACAACGTGGATACTTTAACTTTATCGGCGACTCCTATTCCGCGGACGCTAAACATGAGCTTCACGGGAATGCGCGATCTTTCAATCATTAACACGGCTCCGGTGGATCGTCTTCCGACCAGAACTTTTATTTCTAAATTTGATAACGAACTTATTCGTAAAGGCATTCAATCCGAAATCGCGCGCGGTGGCCAAGTGTATTTCATACATAATCGCGTTCAAAGCATCTACGGATTAGCCGATGAGCTACGACAAATCTGTCCCGACGCCCGGATGAAGGTGGCCCACGGACAGATGGAAGAGCATGAGCTTGAGGCCGCAATGCTGAGCTTTTTCAATCACGAAATTGATGTGCTAGTTTGTACTTCCATCGTGGAGTCAGGAATGGACGTTCCTCGGGCTAATACTATGTACATTGATCAAGCCCACATGTTTGGTCTTTCACAGCTTTACCAACTTCGGGGGCGAGTGGGTCGAAGTAAGGCGCGCGCGTATTGTTATTTGCTATTACCAAAAAATAAAAAAATTGAAAAAGACGCCCAGGAAAGACTTAAAGTTATTCAAGAAAATACGGCGCTGGGTTCGGGCATTCGCATTGCTCAGTATGACTTAGAGCTTCGCGGAGCCGGAAATATTTTGGGTGATGATCAATCGGGCCACGTCAATTCCGTGGGCTACGAACTGTATATGGATTTATTGAACGAATCCTTATCCGAAGCGCGGGGCGAAATTATTCCAGATCGCGATTTAGATCCCGAAATTAATCTTCGAATTGCAGCATTGATTCCTGACTCTTACATTGCGGATATTCGAATTCGGCTGAGTTATTACAAAGCTTTGTCCGAAATTAAATCTCAGATGGACTTAGATTCAATCGAAGCGCAACTAACGGATCAGTTCGGCGAAATTCCAGAACCCGTTGTGAATTTAATGGGGCTGATGTTGATCCGCAAGCAGTGTAAAGACCTGGGGGTTCGCGATGTGAGTGCCGGCCCTAAAAATATTTCATTAATCTTCACCGAGCGGACACGCCTAAAGCCAGAGACGGCCGTGCGCCTAGCGATGCGTGAAAATAAAAAGTATTCAATCACGCCGGACCAACGCTTAAACGTTCGGATGAACACGATCACGTGGTCTTCCGTCTACGAAGAGCTTAACTATTTACTAACGTTAATCTGATTTTTTTTAAAAGAAGTTCGGTTTTATTTTTCTTAATTCTTCAAAATTCAAACTTAAGTCCAACGCCCAACTCAAGGTTCGATGAGAAATCCGGTTTTCCGGTGCTGGTGGGTGACGAGTCGTAATGACCTGATGTCGAAGTGTGATCTGCGGCAAAAACATCGATAAAAGAATTTTCTAATCCAGATGCAAGCAATCCTTCGCGGTGAGTTGCCGGATCCATTGATTTTTCAATCCAGTCAATTTGAAATAAAAGTCCGACACGATAATTATAAGACAATCCAGACGAATCTGTTCGCGTTGCTTCCTTTGTCAGGTCAGAGGTGGATTCGGTAATTGTGAAATTGTGAACTCCGCCTTGAATGTACGGAACGACGTAGGGTTCATTCATTAAATTATCTAGCGCAAAGCCGACCGCTAAAGAATAACGACTGACCTCAAGCTTGCGATCAAGAGCGTTTACTGAGCCCGTTCGACTGCCGCGAGCGTAACCCGCTAAAATTGAAAGCGAGCCGAGTGAAATATTTCTTTTATATCCAAGCTCGGCACCGATTAACGGGATTCGGTCTGTCCCAATAATTCCCTCGATCGGAACGTCTCGGTACTGCGAGTAATAATCGAAAGGATAATATTTTTCGGTCGCCACGCTGAACAGAACGCCGTGCTTCGTTCGCCTTTGCTTGTAAGGAAGTGTGACGTCAGTGGTTTGCTCGACAGAAACATTTTTTGGACTTTCCGACTCTACAACAACGGGCCCGTAATCTTTTGAGTCTAGCAAATCTAAATCAGCGGCGTGACTGCGGGCTGAAAAAAAAGAAAGGGCCATTAAAAAAATAGACTTAACTACTTTGAACTTGAAAGATCTCATGGCTGCTTCACGCATTGATTCATCTCTTTATCTTAGACGCTTTCTAAGAAGTCTTTGATCAAAGATCTCGATTAGTTAAAAAAAAAGACCAAAGTATTAAGACTTTGGTCTTTTTTTGTTTTCAGTTTCCGTCAAATTTTAAAATGTTTTTAGTGCTTCAACAGATCGATCGAAGCCTGGGCCTTAGCCGCCGTGTTTGTAGTTAAAATATATTCACTATCCGATAAAATTTCTGTTCCCAGTTTTTTTTCTGCAGATTGCAAAGTGGCTTGCGCCTCAGCAACCACAACCTCGTCTTCTGTTTGCATGAATTCCGCCAAAACATTCACAACGCCCGGAACAACTTCGCAGTAACCCCAGCTGATCACCGCTTTTTGCGTGCGGTCGTTACCTTTGATTTTATATTTTAGAATTCCAGTTCCTAACGTCGTAATGAGCGGTGCGTGCCCCGGGAGAATTGTCATTTCTCCAGAAAATGCGGGTACCGTGACCTCGGTAATTTCTTGGTCGTAGACCGCTTTTCTTTCTGGAGTTAATAAATTCAATTTAAACATACATCACCCGTATTTATGTGTTGGTTCGTGTGTTGCGACCTAAGCTTGCTGTAATTTTTTTGCTTTTTCGATAGCGTCTTCAATTGTTCCAACAAGGTAAAAAGCTTGCTCTGGTAAAGCATCGTGCTTTCCATCTAGAATTTCGCGGAAACCTTTAATGGTGTCTTTGATATCAACGTACTTACCCGTTAAACCCGTGAACTGCTCAGCAACGAAAAACGGCTGAGAAAGAAAACGCTGAATTTTTCGAGATCGTGTTACAACTAATTTATCATCTTCTGATAATTCATCCATTCCAAGAATGGCGATAATATCTTGAAGTTCTTTGTAGCGCTGTAAAAGAATCTGTACATCACGCGCACACTTATAGTGATCAGCACCCACAACGGCAGGATCTAAAATACGTGACGTTGATGTCAACGGATGAACCGCAGGGAAAATTCCTAGGGCTGCAATATCACGATCTAAATTTGTCGTCGCATCTAAGTGAGCAAATGTTGTTGCCGGAGCTGGATCCGTATAGTCATCGGCAGGCACATAAACCGCTTGAACAGAAGTGATAGAACCTGATTTCGTCGAAGTGATACGCTCTTGCATCATGCCCATCTCGGTCGCTAGTGTTGGCTGGTAACCCACGGCTGAAGGAATGCGGCCCAGAAGTGCAGACACCTCGGCGCCCGCTTGAGTAAATCGGAAAATATTATCGACGAAAAAAAGAACGTCTTGTTTTTCAACGTCACGGAAATATTCAGCTATCGTTAAGCCGGTTAAGGCCACGCGCGCACGAGCTCCTGGTGGCTCGTTCATCTGGCCAAACACCAGCGCCGTTTTTGCGATAACGCCGGAATCTTTCATCTCGTGCCAAAGATCATTTCCTTCACGAGTTCTTTCTCCAACGCCGGCGAAAACCGAAAATCCGCCGTGCTCTGTCGCGATGTTACGAATTAATTCTTGAATTAAAACGGTCTTACCCACGCCGGCTCCACCGAATAAACCAATTTTTCCACCCTTAGCGTACGGAGCTAACAAGTCGACGACTTTAATTCCCGTCATCAGCATTTCTGCTGACGTTGTTAAATCTTCAAACTTAGGAGCTGGTCGGTGAATCGCCCAGTGTTCTTTTGTCGTGACCGGACCCATTTCGTCAATGGGCTCACCAACAACGTTTATGATTCGACCCAAGGCTTCGCGACCTACCGGGGCCATAATTGGACTTCCGGTGCTCTTCACTTCGGCGCCACGAACAAGACCTTCAGTGGAATCCATAGAAATTGTTCGTACGATTCCATCGCCTAAGTGCTGAGCGACTTCAAGAACAAGATTATATTCTTTTTCTGATATTAATTTATTTGTCACGCGAAGTGCCGTGTAGATTTCTGGCATTGATGCCGCATCAAACTCAACGTCAACAACAGGACCCAAAACTTGTTTTATTTTTCCATTAGCCATTTCATCACCTCATTAAATATTAAAAACTAACTCTTAAAAACTTTGCTGCTAAAACGAACTTACCAAACCTTAGAGAAAAAAATTTTGCTAATTCTTATTTCAGGGATTCGGCTCCACTGACGATCTCGATAAGCTCTGTCGTGATTTTTTCTTGCCGTGCTTTATTGTAATTTAAAGTCAGCTTGTTAATCATGTCTTTCGCATTATTCGAAGAATTTTCCATGGCTGTCATCCGAGCGCCATGCTCAGAAGCTACGGATTCAGACATCGC
>JAYTHR010000317.1:0-13350 GCA_043732425.1 Bdellovibrionales bacterium | reverse complement strand
TGAACATGGATCAGTCCGATGAGGTTGAAATCACGGGATCTTGCGTGGACCTGGGGCGTAAGAAAAATAGAGTTCTGGTCGAAGTTTTTGCCGGAGATGTGAATGAAACCGTTGATCCCTATATTTCTAATGCGATTACGTCCAATTGCTATCATATCTCCGGCTCGGGTGTTCCTACAGCTTCCGGAATTACTTCGGGAAGCAAATGTTTTTGGGTTACTAAAGGTGTAGGGCTTATCGAAGATGCCGGTTTACCAAGTCAGAGAGATTTTCCACAGTGTCATAACGGTCAGTTCGGCTTCGTCGTGAAATTAGGAAAAATTTTAACCGATGCGACGCTGGGAACAAATTACTTAGTGCGTTTTAAAATTCGCACCGACAGTAATGGGGTTACCGATAGCGTTTGGTCGCGAGTTAAAATATCTCGCCAGTTGTCGCCTCCGAAAGTTCCAACGCCCACACCCACGGCAATTAGTTTTAGTTGTAACTTGAAGCCTCAGGTTGCCAGATTTAATTCGTACCTTTGGTACACGCTGTATCGCTCGTACAATTTTACAGGTGGCGCTAGTGCTCCGGGAGCTCTTCTATTTTATACTAATTTGAATGGCTCTGGGTCGGTTGCTTACAATTATGAAGATTATTACTTGGTAGACGGAGTGACGTACAATTACCGCTTAGATGTCTCTGAAACTCAGTACTCTGCTAATTATACAATTCCCCCATTTGTATCGCCTGCACCACCACCGGTAGCGGCGACACCCGTGACTTGCACCGCAACACCGCCATTTTTTTTACCACCGTCTCCGGGGTTAGGATCGTGTTCTATACGACTTAACTACACGAATACGGGGCCCGGTATCGGTTATCAAATCGGAGCCCAAGTTAATAGTGGCGGGTGGTCAAAACAAGTTCCGGCAGTTACTCCATCGTTTTTTGGATGCACAACAGGAACACTTGCCGGCGGAGATTGTGTAATCTCAGGTTTATCGAATACGAATACTTACTTCTTCGCACTGCGCGCAGGTCGCGGCGGGTTTAACCCCGCCGTTAATGAAGTGGGTGTTTGGAGCAATGAACAAAGTTGTCGTCCGCAGTAACTAAAACGTTTCGTCAAACGAAACTTGGCCAGAAACTCCGACTTGGTAAGCAGAAACACGGCGTTCAAAAAAGTTTGCCAGCTCTTGCATATCTTGAAGTTCCATAAAATCAAACGGATTTTTAGCGTTGTATCTTGGAGCAATATTTAACATCACTAAACGTTGATCGGCGATAAACTCTAGGTACTGACGCATGTCTGTTAATGATAATCCGGCAATTCCGTTCGCGATCAGATCTTCGGCGAATGTCATTTCACAGTCGATGGCGTCTTCTAACATTTGTACGACCATGTCCTGCATCTGTTCATTGAATAAAGTTGGATCTTCTTTACGAACGGTTTGAATCACTTGATTCGCAAAAGCCATGTGCATGCTTTCATCACGGAAAACCCAATTGGTTCCCGAAGCTAAGCCCGCTAACATTCCTTTAGAACGTAAAAAGTAAACATACGCGAAAGCCGCGAAGAAAAACATGCCTTCAATACACGATGAAAAACAAATTAAATTCATCAAAAACTTACGACGATCTTCCTGTGTCTCTAAAGAATCTAATTTGTTAATTGAATCCATCCATTTGAAACAAAAATCTGCTTTTTTCTTAATGGATGGAATTGTTTCCACTGCTGAAAATGCCTGTGCACGGTCATCAGGGTGCGGAATGTAGGTATCTAACAAGGTTAAATAAAATTGGACGTGCAGGGCCTCTTCATAAAGCTGACGACTTAAGTAAAGGCGCGCCTCCGGAGAATTGATATGCTTGTACAAATTAAGAACTAAATTATTTCCAACAATCGAATCACCGGTTGCAAAAAAAGCCACTAAGCGGTGGATCAAATGTTTTTCTGATTCCGACATGCGGGTGTTTAGATCCACAAGGTCCGTTGAGAAATCAACTTCTTCGACGGTCCACGTATTTTTTATTCCGTTTTTATACATTTCGTAAAAAGTAGGGTACTTCATTGGTCTTAAGGTTAAGTTAAATCCTGGGTCTAATATCATAAAAAAATCTCCTTTTTTTTATTTCGGTTATATTTATTTTCTTCTTTACTGACAAGCTTCACAAGCTTCGGGGTTATCAATACTGCACGCGATCACTTCGGAATCAGTGTATTCTTTTTTTGGTTCGGTGACTTCCACCATCGTTGATTTCTTAACGGTAGTTTTAGTAATCGAAGTCGCCGGGCGCGATCGTAGGTAATACGTCGTCTTAATTCCCTTTTTCCACGCATACATATACATCGAAGAAAGTTTTCCAATCGTCGAACTTTCTTGAAATAAATTCAGCGATTGCGATTGATCGATATAAGCTCCGCGACCCGCAGCCATATCAATTAAAGCTTTCATCGGAATTTCCCAGACGGTACGGTATAATTTCCGAATATTTTCTGGAATGGCTCCGATGTCCTGAATAGATCCTTCGTGCATTTTGATTTCATTTCGGAAATCATCATTCCACATACCGCATTCCTTCAGCTCGTTCACCAAGTAGCGGTTCACTTGCATAAATTCACCAGACAAAGTCTCTCGTTTGAATAAGTTAGAAATTTGCGGCTCGGTCGCCTCGTAAGCACCAACAATCGACGCAATGGTTGCCGTCGGAGCAATCGCAATCATCAAAGAATTTCGAAGTCCTGATTTCATCATGCGTTCACGCAGCTGATTCCAACGTGTTTGATCTTTTGGTTTCACGCCCCAAAGATCAAACTGAAATAATCCTTGCGCCGCTTTGGTTTGTTCGAAATTCGTGTGCGCCCCGTGCTTTTCCGCAAGTTCGATGCTGGTCTCCATGGCGTTGTAATAAATTTCTTCTTGAATTTTTGAAGATAACTGCAAAGCCTCATCCGAATCAAAAGCGAATTTCAATTGGAAAAAAGCATCTTGCAAACCCATGATTCCTAAACCGATTGGTCTCCAGCGATTATTCGAACTCGCTGCCGTATCGATCGGGTAGAAGTTGATGTCGATCACGCGGTCTAAATACTTTACCGCTGCGCGAACTGTTTTTCCCAATTTTTCAAAATCAAACTGACCATCAATAATATGGCGTCCTAAATTCACAGATCCCAAATTACAAACGGCTGTTTCCTGACTTGAAGTCACTTCTAAGATCTCAGTGCAAAGATTTGAAAGATGAATCACATTTCCTGGTGCACCTGTTTGGTTAGCCTTTACGTTGGAAGCATCTTTAAATGTCATCCAACCATTACCGGTCTGCGCTAAGGTTTTCATCATGCGCGAGTAAAGATCTCGGGCCTTGATTTGCTTGACGTAAAGCTTTTGCGCCTCGGCTTCAAGATACGCTTTATTAAATTCAGCTCCAAAAATATCGCAGAAATGCGGCACGATCGACGGGTCAAATAAAGACCACATCGCATCAGCTTCAACGCGCTCCATGAATAAGTCAGGAACCCAATTCGCAATATTTATATTGTGCGTTCGTTTCGCATCGTCACCGGTGTTATCACGAAGCTCTAAAAATTCTTCAACATCAGCATGCCAGGTTTCAAGATAAACGCATGCGGCTCCCTTACGTTTTCCGCCTTGATTAACGGCGGCCACAGAAGAATCCAATGTTTTTAACCAGGGAATAATTCCGTTACTATGACCATTCGTTCCCTTGATAAGGGAACCACGAGACCGTACGCGGTGGTAAGCTAAACCAATTCCGCCAGCAAATTTTGATAAAAGAGCGATATCGGTATAGCGATTATAAATAGAACGTAAATCATCTTGCGGAGAATCTAATAAATAACATGAGCTCATCTGCGGTCGTAGCGTGCCCGAATTAAATAAGGTCGGTGTCGACGGCATATAGTCATGAGATGAAATTAATTTATACAGTTCGATCGCCTCTTGCGGCGAAGTCGCTAGGCCACAGGCAACACGCATGAAAAAGTACTGCGGCGTTTCGAAAACTTGACGTGACTTTGGATTTTTCAAAAGATAACGATCGTAGACCGTACGCAGTCCAAAATATTCAAAACGATCTGTGCGGTAGTGTTCTATCGCCGCACACAATTCAGCTTTATGATTCATGACGAACTGGTACAGTGATTCCGCTAAAATTCCGTTCGTAAAACCAATTTGCACCGAATCGGCGAAGGAACCAATTTTTTGAGAACGGACTTCTTCGTCAATATAGGTGGAAAGCAGACGAGCCGCTAAACGGGAATACTCGGGATCTTCACCAATAAGAAGCGATGCCGTTTGAATACATAAATTATCAAGCTCTTTCGTGGAAGCCCCATCGTAAAGTCCACTGATGGCTTTGGTGGCGACTCGCAGTGGATCGACACTTGTCAAAGCTTGGCAGCAACGATTCACGCGCTCGACAATCTTAGTGACATCAACAGGTTCTAACGAGCCATCTCTTTTTTTAACTCGCATCACGTGAGCCGTGCTATTTCGTAAACCCATCGTGTTTTGAGCGTTTTGAATTTCCATATTCCCCCTGGTCCTTTGTGACCGCGCTAACTTAGTCTTTTAAGCATAAAAAATCACAAAGCTTCTCTGCAGTAGCCCTGAAGAGCTCTGAAAGTCTTTAGTCTAGTTCCATATTTTTCAAGAAAATTTATTTGACCATTCTAGTCAGTTCGTTTGAGTGAAATCTTGACTTGAGGTCAACGTTTTCTCATCCGTGCAATCGTAGTGTCGGTTAACAGTTTCTTCCGATTTGTAACGTCTTTCATCTCTGAAGGCGTACGATCAAAAACCGCTTTCGATACCTTTACCCACTAGATCTAGTGGGTAAAACACTAAGCCTCATCAATAAGGCCTATTCTTCTTAAAATTAAGGTTGAATCTTTTTTTCAAAACTTTCAAATAAAAAATAAATTTTTTTTCAAGATTGCTGAAATATTATTCAGCAAAGAGCTAAGAAAATGAAATCACTAGCATTTTGGACTTTGACACTTTCTCCCTCGAGAAATTAGTCCTAGACCTAAGTTTTGGCATTTTGAATTTCACTTTTTTTTAAGCGCTGACGGCTAAAGCACGAAATTCTTAAATTATCTGTTAATTGCTAGCCGATCGCTCAACACGCAGTTGCAGTTGATCAAATAGAAAGCGGTCTTCGCTGGTTTGCGGCGTCCACTGGCAACTTTGAAAAGTTTTAGAGCCGCGCAAATCATCGACAATTGCTTGATGCGTCCCCATTCGATTAGCAGTCCATGCTGGCGCCACAAGTTCTTCCCACCTAGACGCAAACGCGGCCAAGCGGTGAACGGCTATTTGTGGCTTAAGATAAGACAGAAATAATTTTACGCGCTCAGTGTACTCGGGCTGCGTGATCGGATTGAAATCTCCAGCTAGATACCACTTCTCTAAAGCCGTGTTTTTTAAAACGTGTAAGTTATGAAGTTTTACGTTCGTGATCGGCAACGTGTTACATATTTTTGCGGTCTCAATAATCTGCGCGCTAGTTTCATTCGGCGAACCAAAGATCAAGTGAATTCCAAGATCCACGGTTGTATCACTTTTAATTTTGCGAATAGCCTTCAGTGAATCTTCAACGGTGTGTCCTCGTTGCATAAAAACCAGATGCTCATCGAAAAAACTTTGCACACCCAACTCAACCGCAACGAAAGATTTATCATGATATTCCTGCCAGAGCTGAAGCACCGCGGGAGAAATACAGTCGGGCCGTGTGCCGACCACAAACCCTTTAACAAAATCATATTCCAAAGCTTTTTCGAAATGAGATCTGAGCGTGGGAATTTTAGTAAAGGTGTTCGTGTAGGCTTGAAAATAAATAAGAAATTTCTTCGCATTGTATTTCTTCGATATCAGGCCATGAAACTTCTCAATTTGGGCATCTAATGAAAGACTAAATGATTCTTCCCTGGCCGCTGACCCCCAGACATCACAAAAACTGCAGGTTTTCATGCCTTTTAAACCCATGCGGTTCGGACAATTATCAACAACACTAACCGGAATTTTATAAACTTTGTCGTTAAATATTCTTTTGTAGTGTTCTGAAATCGAATGATAGGGTAGCCCGGTCCAACCTTTTTCCATAGAAAGGCAATATAGAGTGAATCTTCAGCCGAATCAACCGTTTGCCGAAAGTGGATTTCAGCTTGAAATCACCCATGACGGAAGCCCCACACTTAGGCTTCTAACCAGTCAGGAATCCATGCATCACTTCGACGGCGCCGCTGGCGAGTCGTGGTATGTCTACGGAGCTCCGTTACTGCAGGCGCTGAAGCTTTGGTCAGAAAAAAGAAATCTGGAGCGTCATTTCAAAGTCGCATCTATTGGCCTGGGTCTGGGCTACACCGAAATGCTGTGGGCGTTACTTAAGGCTGACCTTGGCAGACAAGCCCCCCAGGCGAAGATTTTCGAATTCTCATTAGATTCATTCGAAAAAGTGCCATCCTTACAGCAAAGCTTTCAAGGATGGATAGCCGGAATAAATCAACCCCGCTCGGAATTTTATGACTTAGCCTTTCAGAAACTCATCACGCCGAATACTCAGCTTGAAATATTCTCGTCGCTAGAAGAATTTAAAAAACATTTCCAGGCCGAAATAAAAAACGAGACTATTCATTTTTATGCGGACCTTCTTCTTTTTTCGGAAATAAAAACCTGGAACTTTATTTGCTTTGATGCTTTCAGCAAAAATACGGACCAGTCCCTCTGGAACTCAGATTACTTAAATTGTTTTCTTCAGTCTCACGCAGCTAAAGACTGCGTTTTTACAACTTATGCTGCAACAACAAATTTAAAACGTGTCTTAGTCAAACACGGCTTTATGCTGATCAAGCGCCTAGGTTTTTCCGGAAAAAGAGAGTGCACTTTAGCGCTGCGTGGAGATTTTACGGATGATGCTGCGATTTTCCAAACTTTTTAACATACTCAATAATGGCCGATTTCGATTCATCGTTAACATGCGAAAATTTAAGTCCAATATACCCATCTAAGCCCGAATAAATAACATCGGCCTGAAGATTGATCGGTTGGAAAAAGTGGGGACTGATCAATTGGCCTTCGACTTGATCGCCGATTTTTAGATCAAACACTTCGGTAAATCCCATGCCCCCTTCACTAATCGTGACGACCTTAACGTTAAGATCCACACCGTTAGACGTTCCTAGGAACGTGGCCAGAATGGGGACGCGGGAATTCTTACGGCGTGATATACCAAGACGCTCGACGATTTCAGGAAAAGCGTAAACATCATTCCACTCTTTGGTTTTATTATTTTGGATCGCAATCTTGGTCACATCTTTTTGTTTTGATATAAATGTTAAGAGCTCGGCTTTGGTCATCAAAGCTTGATCCACAAAATTAAGCTGCACGCGGTATTTATCACTCTCCGAAAACGTAGCGGAAAAACTTTTGGTTGTTTCCAAATTCGACTTCGTATCGCTGATCACAGTCTCAACCTGACTTTCCTTGACCGGAAGATCCGCACGCCATTTAGAGCCCTTTAACCACTCGGTTAAACCTCGCTTCCAAAATAAAGAGTCTTCCAGTTGCCCTTCCGACAGGTTAGCCAGTGCAGCCTGCATCGATTCATTCGAAAATGGCCCTTTCACGTAGCCCTGAACCTGTAAAAACCACTTCGACATATTAGGATCCAATCTCAAAAAAGTTATGAATGGCTGTCTCTGACGATAAAGCGTCATGATAACCCATTTCAATTAATTTACGACAAAACTGCGGGTTAAATAAAAGATAACTGATAATCTCGCTGGCCTCATCAAGATGTCCGAAAGTAGAAATCGTCATCCGCAGCAGGCGTGGCAAGTGGTGAGCATGCGTGCGCGCAATCTCTCCGATATCTTGAGACGGGGAAATACAAAGGGCGCTGATTTTTTTTAGATTATTTTGCTTTCGTGTCGCCGTGTCGGTGAATTCGACTAGACCGTTGATGCGTTGAATGCGGTGCACATCTTGTTCGACAGCGTCGAGCAAAACGGCATTTAAAAGAGTGTTCAAAATACGAATCATCGAGGGCTGAATGGGCCCCTGCTCTTTATCTCTGGATTTTTGTGAATGGCGATTGGGTTCCGTACTCATTTGGTTACGAACCCCGATCACGAATAATTTATTAGCTCCCATACGAATGGATGGGCTGCACGGCGTATTATTACGGACGCAACCATCGCCGTAATAATCCGAGTGTATCGCGATCGGCGGGAATAACATCGGAATGGCCGACGAAGCCATAATGTGATTTGAATCAATCTCGCAAAGTACGGCTTGGCGCCGGCTTTCACTCCAGGAAACATTTGAAGTCTTAGATTGGATAAAACTAACGGCCGAATTATTATCGTAATTATTCGCCGTAATGATTAAAGATTCTAACAAATTTTGATCTAAGTTTTTCTTTATTTTAGAGAAATCGCAGTTCTTAGTAATTAAAGTTCTCAGCGGAGACGTATCTAACAAAGCATTCAGTTTATTTTGACCAAAAAGGCCTAAAGAAAACTTATTTAACGAAAGAAAATCAGTTTTAAAGACTTGCTCAGTCGACATTTGCGACCAAAGATGAACGAGTTTTTCAACGGCCACATCAAAATTTTCGATTTCACTCGCTAACTTTGCACTATTTATAGCTCCGGCACTAACGCCGGAAAGTATTTGAAAAGGATTTTTAAATTTAGCTTTTTTTAGAATTTCAGCAAGTCCTTTAAGAACTCCCACCTGATAGGCACCCCGAGCCCCGCCGCCAGATAAAATAAGAGCTGTTTTCGCCGTCATTATTTAAGGTTAATGATCACCGTGGGCCTTTGTCAAACGAAGGTCTAGAACTGTCAGCCAAAATAGGGATGGTCCCCATTTGAAACGGTTCTTCAAAGTTCTCAAAATAAGAATCCATTTGAAATTGCAAAGACATTTTCAGTTCCGGCGATCAAGCAGGCTTGGCTTCTTTTTTGAAGCCTTAATTAGGAAAAAAGATCATTAAGAATAAAGATCAGTGGCTTTCGGGCCTAAATAAATGAAGGAGTTTTCAGATGTCTCAACTTAAGAAAAAGAAAATTAGAACTCAAACAATCTTCGCCCTGTACTTTTTCTTTATATTAGCAACTGGCTTTTCGTGCGCAAAAAAACCGGCCACCATTCGATCGCCAAAAATAGATGAATCCATTAATATGAATCCGGCCGTTTCTAATCAAGCCGAGCAGGTTTCTAGCGCAAAGGATTTAGCTTACATCATTAAAACGGTCACGCGACCGACGGCTTCGACAGCTGGCTTTACGATTGACTCTGATATACTCACTCCGGATAAAAACTTTCTTCCGTTAACGACCACCCACGATGTCAACGGAAGTATTTCCCAAGGTAATTTCCAGGATTCCGCGCGCGGCTTGGTGATTGACGTGAAGGCCCAGTGCGCGGGTCCGGGTTGCACGCAGTATTTACTTTTATTAACGGTTACGAAAAGTAACGTCGCTATTTTTCAGTCCGCAGCAGTTTCTTACAAAGATGATCTAAAATTTTATACTCTTTCTATCGCGGCAGGGTCAGGACAAAACTTTTTTCAAAATCTAGAAGAGCTAAATGGCTATAGCCAATCCCATAACTTCACAGCTAAAAATGATTGCACAGAAAATGATTGTCCCGGTGGAAATTAAACTTTAGGCTTTCAGGATGTTAGACATCATTCATGCCATTCTTCATTTGGACGTAACCATTAGTTTATGGGCCGAGACTTGGGGCGCTTATCTTTATCTGATTCTTTTTTTAATTATCTTTTGCGAAACGGGCCTGGTCGTGACGCCTTTCCTACCTGGTGATTCTCTACTTTTTGCTACCGGAGCCTTAGCCGCCGCTTCAACGGCGTTTGAGCTTAAATATATTTTACCCCTCTTAATACTGGCGGCGCTTCTGGGAGATTCTCTCAATTATGCCTTCGGCAGAAAGTTCGGTCGCAGACTTTTCGCCGAGGAGTCTTTCTTTTTTAAAAAAAAATACTTGATTAAAACAGAAGAGTTTTACAAGCTTCACGGGAATAAAGCCGTTTTTATGGCGCGTTTTTTTCCGATCCTCAGAACGTTTGCTCCGTTTGTTGCGGGCCTTGGGCATATGAAGTATCGCCTGTTTTTAATGATGTCTTTTCTGGGTTCGGTCGTCTGGATTCACGTTTTTATTATGGCCGGGTTTTTCTTTGGCCAGATCGATCTGGTGAAGAAAAATTTTACATATTTAATTATGGCCCTTTTGATACTGCCTGCTCTGCCTATCATTATAGCGACTTTGAAGTCTTTTCGTGCAAAACAACAAATTAAGTAGATTCTCTGCATTGATCTATAACACATTCTGTGGCACCTTCGTTGCTGTTAAAGAAAGACTAAGGTCCAGTTGGGCCAAAATGAAACCATTTACGGGGGTAAATAAAATGATAAAATTTTTAGCGATCGCGATCCTTGCTTCAACGCAAGTTTACGCTCAAACAGCAACGACGTCGAATTCGGCTCCGGCTGAAACTGCAACATCAGTTATGACAACGGACCAAGCTGTTAAAGGCAACGACCGTAAAGACACTGACGAAGAAATCACGAATGCAAAAATGCGTGCTTCAACAGGTTCAAAATCAAAGTTTTCAATTCAATCAGCTATTGGATACAGTGGTGGATCTATCGAAAAGCCATATGCTGAAAAGCGTCCTCAGTTAAGCCAAAGTGCTTCAACTGTTTTAAACACAGTAGTTTCTGGCGACGTTTCAATGAAGTACAGAATGAATGACCATAATAACTTAAACGTAGGTACTGGAATTGGTTTAACGACTCCAGGATTTCGTGGTCAAAAATCACAAGTTAACAATCCGTACGTTAGCGTCAGCAACGTTGGTAAAATGGGTGAGCTTCAAAGCGTCATGGGTGCTGCTGTAACTTATTATACAACAGAATCATTACGTTCTGAAAAAGGTCCGCATCTTGATTACAATGTCAGCGCAGATCACACGATCATTAAATCAGTTGGAAAATCTGGCTTAGATTTAGGTCTTAATTACGGCGCTGAGTACCAAGCTTACCAAGACACGAATACATCTAACGACATTAAAGATATTAATGAGCGTGAAGACGTAGTTTTAGAAGCGTATCCGTTCCTTGAGTACGCATTTACGGATGCTATTTCTTTCCGTACTGTTTACCGTGGTCTTACTTTTAACCACTTACGTGGCGAAAATTATGGAACTTACCGTCAGGCAGACCCAACTCAATCTATGGGAATTGGTTTTGCGGTAACTCGTGATATTTACTTATATCCAAATGTTCAATGGGTGTGGGGCGATATCCGCGCTGATAAGACGAACGTAGCTTTATCAACAAATATCAACTTGTTCTAATTGTTTAAGTTAATATGAAATAAAAAAACCCGCTGAAAAGGCGGGTTTTTTTTTGCTTTTTTTAGATCTTCATTTACGATTAATCATTAACGATTAATTTAAATTTTTAAAAAATTTATTCCTCAACCGCTCCGTTATCGACATCGTTTGTTAAAGCCTCGCCCGCTGGTAAAAACGGTAGGGGATCAATAGGGCCATCTAGTTTTCTAATTTCAAAATGCAAATGGGGCCCCGATGACCGGCCCGTATTTCCTAAGGCGCCAATCACTTCGCCTTGACGAAGAGTCATGCCTTCGAAAACGATTATTTTATCCAAGTGCCCATACAAAGTGGCCCAGCCGTTTGGGCTTTCAATCATGATCATTTTTCCGTAGCCTTTGAAGCCTTTTCCCGTGTAGATGACTTTTCCATCATGAGAAGCCATCACGGCGGTTCCGCGCGGGGCTGCAAGATCAATTCCTTTATGGGGCCGTTTTCTTTTTTTAGTTCCGTGTGGTAAAAATCCGCGCGTCATGCGCGCTTCCCAAACCGGCCAGTCAAACTGAAATTTTGGCTTTTTCTGAGTCTTAGCTTGCGTGATCTTAATCGAATTATTTTCCTTATCAACCTGCACTTGCTCTTGGACCGGAGTCGACGTTTCGGCCACCGCCGCCGCAGTTTGCTTATCTGATTTTAATTCGCGGTGCGAGCAACTCGCAATCAGTAAGACTGCCGGCAGAATCAACTGAAAATTAAAATTCGCCTTTAATAAATCGGAAAATTTTGACATAACTCTTTCACTTGATTCTTTACTTTGTTCTTGATTTCCACATTTTCAGTATTTTTTAAAACAAGCGAAATCCATTCACCAATTAATTTCATCTCGGCCTCTTTCATTCCGCGGGTGGTTAGAGCCGGCGTTCCGATTCGAATTCCACTGGTGACAAAGGGTGATCTTTTTTCTCCAGGGACGGTATTTTTATTAACCGTAATTCCCGCTTCGTCGAGCGAAATTTCCGCAACTTTACCGGTGATGTCTTTGAATTTTTCACTCAGTGCTAGATCCACAAGAAGCAGATGATTATCCGTGCCTCCGGTGATCAGATGAAAGCCTTCTGATTTTAAGACCTCAGCTAAAGCCTTGGCATTTTTTAAAACTTGATCAATATAATCTTTAAATACAGGTTCCAATGCTTCTTTAAAAGCGACGGCCTTCCCGGCGATGACATGCTCAAGGGGTCCCCCTTGAATACCCGGAAAAATTTTGGAATTCATAAATTTGGCTTTTTCTTCCGAATTCGTTAAAATAATTCCACCCCGTGGGCCGCGTAAAGTTTTGTGCGTCGTTGACGTGATATAATCGGCAAAGGGAACGGGTGAAGCGTGATGCCCTGAAGCCACGAGCCCTGCAAAATGAGCCATATCTACCAGCAAAGTGGCTCCGACCGCGTCAGCAATTTCACGAAATTTTGCGAAATCTAAAGCCCGCGGGTAGGCGCTGTAACCCGCAATAATTAATTTAGGTTTTGATTCTTTTGCGGTATCTAAAATTGTTTGATAATTCAGTAAACCTGTTTTTTCGTCCAACTTATAAGAGGCTGTTTTAAATAAAATTCCGCTAAAGTTGACAGAGCTTCCATGAGTCAGATGTCCACCGTGAGATAAATCCATTCCTAAAATTGTTTCTCCTGGCTTCATACAGCAAAGATACACGGCCATGTTGGCGTTGGAACCCGAATGGGGCTGCACGTTCGCGTAACCGACCTGGAATAACTTTTTTGCCCGCTCGATCGCTAGAGTTTCAATTCCGTCCACATAGTGACAGCCGCCATAGTAGCGCTTTCCGGGGTAACCTTCGGCATACTTATTTGTAAGAATTGAGCCCTGCGCCTGCATCACCGCTTGGGACGCGTAATTCTCGGAGGCAATCATTTCTAAGCCATCTTGCTGACGGTGAGTTTCGGATTGAATCAGCTG
>JAYTHR010000316.1:0-1187 GCA_043732425.1 Bdellovibrionales bacterium | reverse complement strand
TTTTGCGACGATTTTAAGGCTTCCGGCAATTCAACGCTACCGGTTTCCTCTAAATATTTTTCTGCAGCATGCAATGCTAAATACGATTTATTAGATTTCGGGCAGCTTGCTAAAAAAGTAACGACATGAGCTAAGTTAATTTTGCATTCTGGTAATCCAATGGCTTCCACTGCCTGCAGTCCCCCCAACGCCAACGTCAAGGCACGCGGTTCGGCGTTACCTATATCTTCACTGGCTAAAATCACTAACCGCCGCGCAATAAAAAGCGGATCTTCACCACCGGCCAACATGCGAACCATATAATAAAGAGCGGCATCGGGATCGCTACCGCGGATGGATTTAATAAACGCCGAAATGCAATCGTAATGCTGGTCGGCGGCCTTATCGTAAGCCACCAATTTTTTTCCAACTAGATTTTCAATATCGTGATCAGAAATTTTAAAATCTTTTTGTTCTACTTTATTTTCGTCTTCTTTTGTTTGATCAATTTTATACAACTCAATAATGGATTCTAAAATATTCAGAAATCGTCTTCCATCCCCGTCAGCCATGCGAATTAATAGGTCGATCTGTTCGGGTTGAAGAAATGAATTAAATTCGACGGTTTCAGCGACGGCAACTTTTTTTAATAGCTTATGAAAATCGGAAGGCTCTAATCTTTTAAAGTAGACGACCTGACAACGGCTCAGCAGGGCGCGATTTAATTCATAACTGGGATGTTCCGTAGTTGCACCGATTAAGTACAGAAAACCTTTTTCAATATAGGGAAGTAAAACATCTTGCTGAGACTTATTGAAACGGTGAATTTCATCCACAAAAAGCAAAGTCTTCTCGGAATTTTCTAACAGACGTTGCTTCCCAGATTCACCTGCTGCTTTTAAATCTTTTACACCTGCATCCACGGCATTTAAAGCCGTGAAAAAAGCTTTCGCTGTCGCTGCTAAAGCGCGTGCAAAACTTGTTTTCCCCGTGCCCGGAGGCCCGCTTAGAATTAAGTTAAGCAAGCGCCCTGATTTTAACAGGCGACCAATTGGTAATTTTTCGGATAGGATGTGATCTTGACCGAGAATATCATCAACTTTTTTAGGGCGTAAGCGCTCGGCCAAAGGTTGCAACTGATTGTTGAACTGGAATTCGAATAATTCGCTCATCTTTTTAGTACCTTTTTTTAGTTTCTTTTCTAGTCT
>JAYTHR010000315.1:0-13385 GCA_043732425.1 Bdellovibrionales bacterium | reverse complement strand
GTCCATTAACGCCAGTGGAGTCAGACCAACTTCTTTTGCAAATTCGAACACTTTTGGATTACTCACGCTTATTTATCCCTTCATCCACTACGATTGATTACTTGTGCTGAGCTTTGAAAGCTCTGCTTTAAGTTGTTCTTCAGCGCGCTGTTTCGGCGATGAAGCTTTATCGTTCACAAGAGCAGCTTGTGGCGATTTTGGTACGGCTAAACCTTGATCTTTGTAACTTTTAATTAAGGCCGCAGCATCATGAATTACTTTTTGTGCTTTATCTGGATCATCGTATCCAGGGATTGTCATAATATCTTCTACCGTTGCAGAAGAAATTGATTGGAAAGATCCAAAACCCGATTGAAAAATATTTTGCGCCATCGTTTCGCTCATGCCCGGTAAAAGCATCAGGTTGAAAATAGATTCAGCGGTGCGCGCCGAAGCGGCCGTGTCAGACATAATATCTAATTTCCACGTTGTTAGTTTCGCGGCTAAGCGCACGTTTTGACCTTTACGACCAATCGCTAAACTTAATTGAGAATCGGGAACAACGATTTCCATCTCTTTATTTTCTTCATCTAAAAATACTTTTGAAATCTCAGCGGGAGCTAAAGCATTACACGCAAAACGCGTGATATCTTCGTCCCACTTCACGATATCAATTTTTTCACCTTTAAGTTCCTGCACGATATTTTGAACGCGAGAACCCTTCATACCTACGCAGGCTCCAACAGGATCGACTGAATTATCTTTTGTGCGCACAGCAATTTTAGCACGCTGTCCGGGCTCACGCGCAGCGGACATAATTTCCACAACGCCGTCATAAATTTCGGGAACTTCCATCTCGAATAATTTAACTAAGTAGCGCTCATCAGCCCGAGACATAATGATCTGAGGACCACGGGTTGTTTGACGAACTTCTGATAAATAACCTTGAATGCGATCACCTGGCTTATAAACTTCACCCGGAATTTGTTCACGTGGCGGGATGTGAGCCTCAGTACGCCCCAAATCAACAATGATGGCTCCGCGCTCAACACGTCGTGCAATTCCCGAAGCAATTTCCCCTTTACGCTGTTCGAATTCAGAGAAAATAATTTCGCGTTCCGCATCACGCACTTTTTGTAAGATAATTTGTTTCGCCGTTTGCGCCGCAATTCGACCTAGGTCATTTGACGCTAATTTAATACCGATCGAATCAGCCAGTGAAGCGCCTGGATCTAATTTTAAAGCGTCTTCTAAAGTAATTTCAACTTCTTCGTCGACGAATTTTTCTTTTTCCACAACTTCTTTAAATTCATATAATTCAACTTCGCCCGTCTCTTCATTATACTGAGCTTCGATTTCACGGTACGTTCCGTATTTTTTGCGAGCAGCAACAAGCATGGCCTGTTTGACCGCGTCGATGATCACGGCTTTATCGATGCCTTTGTCACGACCGACTTGATCAATCACTTTCGCTAAATCTGTAAATAAATTATCTGCCATACGAACCCCCGGTTATTTCTTTTTTGAATTTGTTTTCATTTCGAAAACAAGCTTCGATTTTTCAATTTTCGCTAACGGAACTTTCACATTGAACGAACGAATTTTAAAAACCAAATCATCCGACTCCACATCTTGAAGAATATCTTCAAATTGCTTCATGGCCGAAATTGTTTTTTCTTCGACTCCCAAGTGACCTAATGATTGTTCCAGTTTGATGTAAACTTTTTTACCAATCACCTTTTCGAAATGCCATTTTTTTCTTAAAGGACGATCTAAACCCGGCGATGAAACTTCTAAATTATAAACTCCACCCGGCACAATATCTTCGTCTTCATCCAACTTCAGATTTAAAGACTTCGACACGCTGGAACACTCTTCAACCCCAATTCCAGCTTCTTTATCGATATAAATTCTTAGAACACGACCATTACCCGAACCAATCATTTCTAAGTCATATAGAACGCACCCATTTTGTTCGGCGGCTTCAGTGGCTAGAAGTTCAATCTTTTTTAGCCAGTCTTCTTTTTTTAAATCCAAAAACACCCACAATGTTATCTAATCAGTTATTATAATCGTTGCTAAATCTGTCTTTTTTGTAATTTTTTTTTGTTTGATTTAAGCAAAAAAAAATTGGGCTTTTGGCCCAATCGAGATGACCTTAGCAAACTTAAACTCAGCAATCAACTTTGAATATTAGGATTCACGGTAAGTCATCACTAAGGCACTCGCACCATCTTGGTAATAGCCTTTTCGCGTCTGAACTACCGAAAATCCGCATTTCAAATAAAGTTTTAAGGCAGATTTATTTAGCTCGTGGACTTCAAGCCAAACTGGCAGATTGTGTAAATTAGCATAATTTTTGAGCATCTCGCATACCTTCTTGCCAAAGCCCCTTTTGACAACTGAAGGGCTTGTTCCCAGCGCCATAATTTCAAGGCGATCAGGGTACTGTCGAAAAGTAACGAACGCTAAGATCTGATCGTTTTCTTTAATCGCAAAATTTTTTGAATTTTGAATTTCGTCTAAAGCCGTCACCTCAGTCCAATTAAAAAAGGCGGCCGAAGTTTGATTTGCTATGTCCTGGTACAGAACTGCAAGTTGACTCATCTCTGCAGAGGAAGTGATTTCAGTGTACGGTTTTTGTAAAATCATTGACTTTTATTTTAACCGCGTACTTTCGTTTCAGAACTTCAATCCAAGCTTTGAAGCGAATTTTTTGGCTCATTTGTTTTTCTTTGAGATCCATCAGCGCTCGGGACAGAGCAATGACTTTAAGTTCCTCATTTATTTCTGTTTTCGAATAATCGGCGGACTCAGTTTTAAATCCGGGACTAAGTTCTAATTTCTCCGGCTGAATTTCGAAAAGCTCTGCCTCTCGACTTAGCAATCTCGATATCAGAAAATTTTCTGCTAAAGAGTCCGACAGCGTAGAAGATTCTTCTTTTTTTGGAACATGATTTAGAATTTTTTTATACAAATTAAAATCGCGCTGAGTCCACGATTGTTCGCCCTCGGAAAAAAGTACGGCATTCAACGCAGTCAACGGTTTTTCTGCCGGCACGGGCTTTGCCGCAGAATGATTTTCAGCGGCGGATAATCGTGTTACAAAAACAAATATTATAACCACTGCTGCTTTTAAGAAATTCATTCCCATCATTTAATTATAAACCTACTTAAACGAAAAAGTCCTTTTGTTTTTCACAAAAGGACTTTTTTTAACTTAAATAAGAAATAAGCTCTCTAGAAATTAACTCGAGCCACGATACTTGAAATACTGTATTGCAGTTTTTCAAGTGGCGTTCCAACATAACCATAAGACGAATTCGGGTAATTCGAATTTACACGACTAGACATGTTGAACATATACTTAAAATCAAACCCTACAGAAAACTTCGAACTAAATTCTAAATCGACTCCGGCATTCACACCCAAATCAATAGCGTGAGAATTTCCGGTATCTTGACTTGAGTTCACATAGTTATTTGTTAGTGAATACTTTCTGTATGAATAGGCAATGACTCCGCCCAGAACCGGGCGAACAAAGCCGCTCATCAACTGATACTTTGCAGCGATCGAACCCGTGTACTGAGTCACATCGTAATTATCAATGCGGTAGCCACCGGGTGACAGGGCGTAGTTGTTCACATCAACTCCATAATTTGACATCATGAAACCGCCTTCAACCATAAAGTAATCAAAGCGAGTTCCGAAGGCAGCTCCTAAAGAGTAATTACCCTTAACGTTATTGACGTCTGGATAATAACCAATTCCTGCCATTCCCGCGAAATATTTTGTCTCAATCGGCGCCTGCACGGCTGAAGCGCTATCTTCTAAAGCGGCACGAACTTCTTCGCGAACCGCATCACGACTTAGGGTCTCTTTCGGCTCGATCACTTCTTTTTCGACATAAACGGGCTGAATGGCTTGCGGAACCGGAGCAATTTGAACTGGCGCCGCAGGGGCCGCCTGAGCCTGGTTATTTTGAAGCGTATCAAATTTATCACCGAATAAAACAGCCGCGCGTTTCTTTTCGTCTTCCATACGGCTTTGCTCTAATTTTTCGACGATGCGAGATTCTGTTTTAACTTCTTCGTCTTGACGATTTTTTCGAATCGAATCGGCACGAGAATCTGAAAGGGGTGAAGCTTCAATTAACGTTGTCGGCTGTGTCTGCACGGCTTGACGTTGTTGAGGAACCACAAATGTCTGTGACACTAAGGAATTATTTTGTTGTTGCTGCTGGCGAGGTGCCGGCGCTTTCTTGGGCTGCTGAGCCTGGTACATCTGGTCGATTTCAGAATCGACATCGACATCGATGTTTTGGCTTTGAACCTGCGCGTGGGCATGAGTGCAAAGAAGCAAGGACAATAAAAGCGCAGAATAGTTTTTCATAAAGAATCTCCCCATTTAGATAAATTTGATCAAACTGCACTAAAGCAACTCAAGTGCCAAGGCGCGTTGTTTTGTAGATATTTTGTAACGTCTTGATATTTGGGGTGATTTTACAAGTGGTAGTCGGGGTCTTTCTTGCACCAGTCAGCGCGAAACTGTCGAAACTTGTAAACAACCCTGAAATAATTTCCTTGAACAGGGGGCCTGCCTGCATTTAAATGGACGCTCAATTCGGATGTTTTTTTATTAATAAAACATCGTCGTGCAAATGGCTCTGTGGTGGAATTGGTAGACGCGCTGGACTCAAAATCCAGTATCCGCAAGGGTGTGGGGGTTCGATTCCCCCCGGAGCCACCATCAACTGAGAAGAGCCCTATCTATCTTCAAAAACAAGCCTAGTTTAGACGACGGGCACAAACGTCGTGCGAATTTCGATCGAACGAGTGTTTCAAAAGACAAAATCAAATTTTTTGTTCTAAATTTAACAAAGGATTAAATCATTTCTTATGTTATTTACTGTAATTCTTTTTGAACTTCACTGAAAGTCGATTTAGTTTTATCCCAGGCTGCTGATAATCCAACTTTCATTTTACTCCAGGTCCGCCCGCTCGAATTTTTTAACTTCTCTAGTTTAACTTGCAGTTCTTTTTGCTTTTTTTCTAACTGCACAATACTTTTTTCACTCTTTTTTTGTACGTGCCCCTGGGCTTCCGCGGCTTTAGTTTTCAGTTCCGCAATTTCACTTTTAAGTGATTCTAAATTTGTTTCCATTTTTTTCTGAAAATCTTCCTTTTGTTCCGACGTATAATCTACAGCGGAATCTATTGCGGCTTTAGTTTTATTTTTGACATCGCTTGCCGTTGCGGCATGGGCCACTCCAGTTAAAAAAACCAGTACGCTAAAAAGAATTTTATTCATTACAATCTCCACAAAAAAAGGTTAAGACCCAGGACACCTAAGTCTTAACCTAACTTGAAAAAGATATTTTGCAAACCTTTTAGCGCTTATTAGAAAACCAAGATAATCTATGGACAGTGCTCTTGCGCAGGTAGGTCCATCAAGGATCCGGTATAATTCGTTAATCCCGCAGCCGCACGAGAATTAAAATTAGTAAACGAATCAACCCCAGTGTAACCCGGAGTCGCCAAGGATCCGCCATTTCCTGCAAAAGTATTCTGTAACCATCCCGAGGTGTCTGCGGCCACACTGAGATTGATTTGCCCACGGGCGCTAAAATCATTTACAAAATAGTTATTACTGAGACTTATTTTGTGAGGAGCATTATTCGTATTTTCCTCAGCAAATCTTAAGAAATAATTATTCCCATTAGCGGTATTAGGGCCTTGCTCAATCACGTTATGTCGAACGGTCACTTGCCCCCCTTGCGGGAAGTCTAACGCCCAGCTAGATAATCCATTCAGCGCCGCCACCGTGCTGCATTCGACGATGCTACTTTGCGCCCTAGATTTAACCAACAAACTGTCATCGATGTTCGAGAAGACTTTTGAATTTCTAAGCACAAATAAAGTAACGGCGGTTCCTAAATACATACCGTGTGCGTAACCGGCCCGGCCGTTATTTTGAAAAATAGAACTTTCGATCAAGACCACGTTAGAGCCAGAACTCGTATTGTTACCCAGTAACCCGTCGTCATTGTGGTGGATATAACAATTTCGAATAATTAAATTCCGTGCAGAAACTACTGATTCAAACCGGACACCCGCCCAGTTATTATCACCAAAGCCAGTGTCTTGAGCGCCGTATAATTCTAAATTTTCAAGCAAGGTATTCGCGCCACTGATGACAAAAATCCCTTTTCTTCCGCAGGTTTTAGAATGAATTTTTGGACGATCGCCGTTGGCAGTAAGCACTCCGCGCAGGATGATATTATTCTTACCTAAAAAAGCGCAGTCGACATAATCTCCGGGTTGAATAAGAAGGGTATCACCGTCAATGGCTGCAGCGATAGCTTGGCTAGGTAAGGCGTAAGCACAACCGGATGCGCACACATCAAGAGTATGACCGGTAACCACGGGATCCGCTAAATAATTGGAATTTTGAGGTATGGGGCCAACCACGGGAGCTGGCGCAGGCATCACCGGTGGCAAGTCAGGCGTCGTGCTGGCCGCATCGGGCGCAGAAACTGGGATGATGGAGCTCAGTTTCAATTGCGGGCTGATATGAACCCCCGCCGAGCACCCCTGAATGAAGAAAACCAACGTAGCCATTTTAAAAGCAAATTTACGCTTCTGAGTGATCTCTAAATTTTGATGCATATAATCCCCTAGAACCAGCATATCGGCATCTGAAAAATAAAAAAGAATATTAATTTTTTGCTATCAGAAATTAGACTTTTCGTCTCTTATTGAGATCAGATTTTGAGGCTAAGATCACGACAGATTTGTCGGTCGTAAAAATAGTCAGTAAGTTCGACTAAAAGAAACAATAATGAAAATGCTTTGGCAAAGTTTGCGCCTTAATAAAACTTGTTCCCAACGGCATCGAACAGCAAAATAAAGTTTTACTGTAACGATTTACAATCACGTAAAATCCGCTGCTGTTTTCGATCATGATTTTACAGCCCAGCCCCGCGCCGCCCGTTCCGGATAAAGGGCGCGTAATAGGGTCGGTGTAAACAGTGTGAAGTCTTTTAAGAAGCTTGGCTTCATTGACTGACCCGAAAGAATCCTCGCACCCAATCAAAAGCTTATGCTGATCTAGTGCTAAGAAAACTTTTGCAAATTCATTTTCTTTTAAACTGGTCGGCATCTTTCGATCTAAGTCAACGTACATGCCTCCACCTTTTCTTCCTGCCGGGGCATCGTAGAGAGCGTTCATCATCATCTCGTCAACCACTTGCAGAACAGATCCCGTAAAGTGATTAATTTGCGGATGCTTTTGTATAAAATCTAAAATCTCGCTCATCACGCGGTCTTTTTCATTCGAAGCTACAAACGAAATTTCGATCGAATGGTTCACATTCGAGGAATCGATTTCTTTAGCAATTTTACTAATAAAAAAGGGGGCCGGATTTTTCATGAAGGTAGCAGGCTTTTTTAACATTAAAGCCGCTGCAAATAATTCGAAGAAAAAATTCTCGCGATTTCTTTGAACGAAATGACGTATTGAAGTTTTGGTGCAAAGTTCCAGACAATGACCCATCGGAATATCAGACCCAATCGCGATCGTCATGGGCACATTGTATTTCGAGGAAATAATGGCTTCGGCACTATTGGCGTCTAAGTCGACTAGATTAATATCCTCTAAAACGTTGAGCAAACTGGGAGAATTTAATTTAATAAGCTCAGCGGCGAACTTTTCTAATATTTTCATCTTAGTTTTCTTTTTTTATAAAGCGGAAGTATTTGTTAGGCATAACGTCCATCGCAATTTCGCAATCGGCTTTATCGCATTTGTATTCGGTGTTTTTCGAATCTAAATCAACGCGCTTGGTGTTGTAATCAAAATCAACGCCGGAAACAAAAAGTTTTTGACTGCTTTTGCTGCATTTTTCACAGTAGTACGGGACATAAAAAGATGAGATGACAGAATTAGCATTCATAAATCCGGATATCATATTAATTTGATCCACCATAATGCGTGGAATATTTTGATAGTGCACAACATTCACAAAAGGTATTTTTTTTAGAAAAAGAATCCAGTTTTTTACCCCGACTGAATTGATGTGAACAACTCCGGTTAGATCGACAAAGATCGCATCGGCTGGTTTACAATTGAATGGCGGAAAGTGAGCCGTTTCATCAATCGAACCTTCAATTTTTAACATGATTTTATTAAATTCTCGAGTTGTAACAATCTTAAATGGTGCCATAAACGTAGTATGAGGTTCACCTACGAATCGAGCAATATTTTTTATCCAAAAAACCTTGATCAACGTCTGGTTTTTTTCAACTAAATTACGTTTGGCCGAAAAATTTAAGTTAAGAAAATTTGTTTTAAAACCCTAAAGATATTAATTTTTGAGTCATTGGTGAATCCATAATAAATGTTCCGTAATTCATACCCTGCCCTTTTTCATCAACACGACCTCCGTCATGGATTCCAACAATCTTCAGGCTCAGAGCATTGATAATTGCGGCGCCACTACTTCCCGGATTCGTGTCGCATTGATGCTGAATTGAGTTCGGCGGTAATGCCGGATCTAACTTTCTTTCTACACCACAAAGCTGAGACCAAAACAAAGGCTGCGCATCCGGATGAGAAAATAAAGTCAGAGTATCTCCAATGATGGCTCGGCGCTGCACGTCCGGCGGAATAGCTACCGGTGGCACGGGTGAAACTTGGATAATTGCAAAATCTCCGAGATGGCTTCTTTGCGCCATAATTATTTTTTCACATTTAGAAACTAAGTAGGCCGTTTTCTGCCCACGTAGACCCCACGCAACAGACACGTCCGCGCATGATAAATTCTCTACGGCCTCGGGCGGAGCCCAGAAACAATGGCCCGCAGATAAGACGATGCCCCGGCCAATGTGCGTTGCGGTGCAACCCATGCTCAACATTCCGAAGGCATCGACTAAAGAGCGGTATCTGAAGGGAATATTACTGGCATCTTCTTTAACCTGAATTAAATCATTTGCACCAATGATCTTTTCGGCATCGACAGCGGCGTGCAAAGTTTGAAAAAAAATTAGAATAAGTGAAAAAGAAATACACCGAATTTGAAATTTCATACAAACTCCCCTACCAAAATAATTAGCCCAGTTATTTAAAACTTTGTATAAAATATTTAAAGTTTAATTTCATTCACGTTTAAGTCGATTTTGCTTGGAAGCCCCAGGCGGTCGCCAACCTGAGAAAGATCAAGACTGATTGCTTGTAAGGCAATTCCTGGCTGATTATGTGGCGCCGTAGAGCCATACAAAGCATCCCCATGAATTGGAAAACCATGCCGGGAAAGTTCTAACCTCAGCTGGTGCGGCTTTCCAGTTAAGGGATTCAGCAGCCAGACCAGTTCACCAGGTAGTATCTTATCAATCCGCGCTTTTGTTTCGGCCCAGTCCCCGTGTTCAGATTCGAACGAGCGTTTCTTACCCCGATGAATTTTAGTAGCCCAGAAAAATTCGGTTTCTTGAAGAAGATCAATTTTTGTAAGATCTGTTTTTAACCCCGGTGGCCAATGCGAAAAATCTTGTAAAGATGTGCGCGCCGAATAAGTTTTCGATATCGTTTTTTTATCAAACCAGGCTTGCGAAATACGATGTGCTTTAGCGTTCAGGGCATAAATAATGAGTCCGCTGACTTCATAATCCAATCGATGAACTGGGAAAACTCCTGGCGCGTATTTTTTTTGAAGTTCAATCCCTAAACAGGGTCTGGGATCTTCACGATCTCTTGAAGGAACGGATAAAACCTGACCAGGTTTATTGCAAACGACAAAGTTTTCATTCTCAAATACGATCTGCATCACGCTTTTTTCTTCAATCCGACCAAAAATATTTCTTTTGAAATCTTACGCGTGGAATTCGGTTTGACGGCCTCGAAACGATGAAAATCTTTTTTTAACAAATCGCGAAGCGTGGTAAAATCATCGGAGTGAAATAATTTACAAATGAAATGGCCATCTTTTTTTAAATGCTTTTGCGCCAAAGTCAGTGCTAATTCACAAAGTTCAAAAGAACGGGCTTGATCCGTCATTCTAATTCCGGTCGTTCGGGGTGCCATATCTGAAATAACTAAGTCGAAAATAGAATCAAAACCGTGCTGAAGCATGGTTTGATCTAAATCGTGATCTCGAAGGTCGGCCTGAATGAAAACCGCATTATTTAATTTAATTTCAATTTTTGTTAAATCAATTCCTAAAATGCGACCTTCGGCACCAATTTTTTTAGAACAATATTGGGACCACGAACCTGGAGCGGCCCCTAAATCTAAAATTTTTTGCTTGGGATGCAGAAGTTTAAATTTCAAATCAATTTCTTCTAATTTAAAAACCGACCGAGCCGCAAAATTTTGATCTTTTGCTTTCTTAAAATAGTGATCTTTGGGGTTATACGACATGCTCATTCAGTATCAAATAGCTTGTGTTCTGTCACAGTTTGTTTTAACAGTAGTTATGGATTTAATGTGGCTGATGTTTGCTTTTTTTGTCGTTGTGACCGTGGTTTTTATAATGGTCGCTCTTTTTTTTCCAGAATGGGTTGGTATCACGGGACGCCGAGCCCACGAGATTCAGGCCCACCAGCAAGAGGAAAAACCTGCAGTACCTGCGGACAAATCTGAAGTCGAAAAATAATAAAAACTAGAATCAAACGTGCGGTTTTTTTACTTTCAAAAGCACAAGGGCTCCTGAGCCAACAAGAATAAGTAAACTTAAGATTGTCTTTCTTGAATCGGCTGTAACATTGGCAAAAACCGCGATCAACACGGGTCCCAACACCGAGGCAAATTTACCTAGCAAATTGAAAAAACCAAAATATTCTCCCGACTTTTCGGCCGGAATTAACTGCGCAAAAAGAGATCGTGACAAGGCCTGCACTCCACCTTGCGCTATTCCAATAACACTTGCTAGTATGAAGAAGTGTGCAGCACTCGTCATCTGGGAAGCTCCAAAAATAACAAAAGCGTAGACCGCGAGACAAACCAGGATCAAGTTTCTATTGCTGTATCGTTCGGCTAAAACACCAAAAAGATAAGCTGCTGGAAACCCAACAAATTGAGTGATCAGTAAGGCTTTTATTAAATCTCCGGGTAAAAAGCCCAGCGACATTCCGAAATCGACGGCCATGGACATGACAGTGTAAACGCCATCGATATACAACCAAAATGCCAAAACGAAATAGAATAAATTTTTGTTTTTGAAAATCGCTTTTATCGTGGTCTTTAATTCACGCAGCGTAGCTCGTGTCAGTTGATAAATACTTTCCGTGGCTTCCTCGCAGTCGGGCTCGGGAACATATTTTAATAACGGTACTGAAAATAATAGCCACCACAAACCGACCGTTAAAAAAGATAATTTTATAGCTTCGACGGAATTTGAAATGTAAAACCAAGAGGGATTTAAATACATCATGACATTCAAGGTAAATAAAATGCCTCCACCCAGATAACCTAAAGAGTATCCCAAGGACGAAACAAAATCATACTGCTTTGCGGTCGCCACGGTCATCATCAGGGAATCGTAAAATACGCAGCTGGCCGAACACATAAAAAGGCCGCTACCGTAAAGAATCGCGGCGGAACTCCAATCACCTTCGGGAACAAAATACAGTCCTACGGTACAAAAGACGCCGGTTAACATCGTCCAAAACAGAAACTTTTTCTTTGATTTTTTTTTATCTGAAATTACTCCCAGAGTCGGAGATAGAACCGCTAAAATAAACCCGGATACGGCCAAGATCCACCCTAAGCGCTCGGTGCTGGCTGTGACCGAGACACTGCTACTCCAGTATTGTTTGAAGAAAATAGGGAAAAAGCCCGCCATGACGGTTGTAAAAAAAACACTATTTGCGGTATCGTACAGCGCCCACGATAATATTTTCTTATCAAAAAGTCGGCTCATCGTTAGATTTTGCCTTCAATTTTCAAAATTGCCATCAAAAATTCTGATCTTAGTCGAAATTCGCTTGGTTTTAGTCTTTAGCCAGCCTATAAAATGGCGAACCCAACCCCTTGAGGTCCTATGCTAAAAGATAGTTTCAGCTTTTGTTTTCACGTTTGCTTCTTTTCTGCTTGCTGCTTATTAGGAACAGCGTTTGCCGCTCCTAATAATCCGCAAATTCGAATTTGCCAAAGTTTGCACGGCGAATTCTTAGCCGCACAAAATAATGAAGATCAAGTGGGCCTTTGCCGCTTTGATTCCGCGTACGTGGGCACTATTGATTTACTGCAGTTTAAAGATGCCGGCACTAACGTCGAATCGATTCAAGCTTACCGCGATCATGCCAAATCCTGTGAACCGTACGGGCAATTGAAATCAGTAAAAGTTCTAAACCAAAATGAACTTCTTGAAATCTGCGCTTTTCAAGACGGGTCGCTGATGCTGAATAAAACTTTAGAAGCCGGAATTCGCGCGGCCGTAAACCAGCGGTTAAATCAAGCCTTGGGACTTTGATCACCGAAAATGAATTGATTCGTTATTCAAAAATATCCACCATGAACTTTACAGAAAATATTCAACAGACAACGATTCCGGAAATTATTTTCGAGGATGAGGAAATCCTCATCCTTTTTAAACCCGCCAGTTGGTTCGTTCATCCTCCTGAAAATCCCCGGCACCGACGGGGATTGAAGCGGCGCACCTGCGTTCAGTGGTTGATGGATGTTCATAACATCCGAGCAAATCCCGCCCACCGCATTGACGTTCCGACGGAAGGGGTATTAGTTTTCGGTAAATCGAAAAAAACCACGGCGCACTTAAATCTTCAGTTCAGTAGCCAAGCGGTAAAAAAAACTTACCATGCCGTTGTCCGCGGTTGGTTTACGAATTCCAGCGGAACGATTGAACTTCCATTAGAGCTTGATTCCACACAAGAACTGGTTCCTTGTCGGACAAATTATCAAACTCTGGGACAAATCGAACAAGCCTTTTCTGTTCACCCGAAGTTTACAACCAGCCGCTATTCCCTTCTAGAACTTCATCCGCACACGGGCCGATGGCATCAGATTCGAAGGCATATGAACCGCGTTTCTCACCCCATTATTGGCGACCGAGAACATGGTGACTCGCGGCACAGTCGTTATTTTCGCGAAAACTTAAACATCGAAGGGCTTTGCCTACGCGCTTCCCGGTTGCAATTTATTCATCCGGGCACTTTGCAGGAAATAACTTTCAACTGTCCCCAAACCGCACGGTGGACCAACATTGAAAGTCTTTTTCAAAAAAAGAAATAATCGCTACCTAGATTTCAGCCATTTTAAAAAGTCGCTGATGTTCTTCTCTTGCCCGCGCGATGCGGGTTGATAAAAGTTTTGCGGCTGTAAAGACGGCGGCCAATAATTTTGCTCGACCCAGGCTTTTTCAAAATCATGAGGGTATTTGTACTGCCCAGAAT
>JAYTHR010000314.1:0-1188 GCA_043732425.1 Bdellovibrionales bacterium | reverse complement strand
TTTCTGCGGTCGTTGTCATTTCTCTAATCTGAACCCAGAGTGCCGGAAGCGCATTGAAGCCACGGATTTTTCTCATTCGCTTTTCGTTCTGCATACAAAACGTCGCAATCCATCTCATAAAATCTTTCGACTGCCATCTCTTAACTCGCCTCATGTCCTCTTCGAGTAAATAGTTGAGTGACTCGATCGGATTCGTTGTTGAGAAAAATTTCTTGAGAGACTTAGATAGACGAAGTTCATGCACGACCAGAAGATCTTCTTTTGCTTCGAGATAACTTTGCAGTGCCGACACGTTTATCGCTGCGAGGATTGATTCTAGCTGCTCAGATAATTCTCTCGCCTCTTTGATGTTGCTGGCGTCTCTGATCGCGTAGAAGGGCCCTATGGCTTTGTGTGAGAGCTTGCCGAGAGCCTTCTCGATATTGCGCCACTTATGAACGAAGCAGCGAACTCGAATTGCTCGCCTTGTTTGCTTGTTGTCACAATCGTATTTTTTATTGAGTGCTTTGTTGAGACCAGATCCGCCATCAACGATGAACAGCACTCCGCGCTCGGGAAGACCGCGCTTTTCTAAATCGTTCAAAAGATTCAAGCAGCTCTCAGAGTCTTCAGTTGAAGATTGGTAGCTGCCAAGAACATGCTTTCCTCCTCCAGAACCGACGCCAAGAGCAATGATCACGCCTTGCTTTTTAAATCTCTTGCCGTCGATGAAGACCGCGCGAATATCCATTTCTTTGAGAGATCTATTTTGAAACTCTTCTAACTTTTTTGCGGTCGCTTTGATCCATTTGCGAGAGACCGAACTTTTTGAAAAACCAAAGCTCGCTGCAATCTTCGGTAAACCCTTTTGATAATCTCTCTGCGAAACTTTTTTTAGACCTTCGGCAAAAACATTTTGCTGGAAGATTTTTGGATCTTGGAAGTCTTCGTAGGTTTTTAGATTTACTTCTTTCCCTGCTCGATCGCGAACTCTTGTCTTCTCCAGTGCCACGTGTTGATTACCCAAAACGATCGAGCCATTTTGCTTACCCCATCGAACGTTCTCGCCACCGTGCTTTGATCTTGCGCCGCAGAGCTGTTCAACTTCTTTTTCGAGATCTTGCATAAACATTTTCACTGCTGGAGGTAGCAGCATCGAAATCAACAAATGCTGCGAATCGATTGGTTCGTCATTCTCACCAACAAAAA
>JAYTHR010000313.1:0-1190 GCA_043732425.1 Bdellovibrionales bacterium | reverse complement strand
GGCGTGCGATGATGAAATGGAAGAACACGTTTCTAAGAAAAAAGTGGCCCACTGCGGAGATATTGAAATTCAAGACATTCTGTTGAGTATTCGCTCTGCAAGTACCGAAGGATTAAGTGAAGAAAAGTCTGAGGGTCATTTGGAAATAGTTGATGCCGACAAAACGATTTCATTGAATAAAACAATTCTTAAACTAAAAGCCCACAAAAATAAGACTTTAAAGGAATTGTTTTTAGGATTAAATCCCGAAGGAAATAAGGTCTTGAACAAAGATCTGCAAGTTATGAATCTGAAAACGGCCGTCTCTAAAGGCGCCGGTATCAAAGTGAAGCTGGATCAAGAGACCACAATTAAAGAAGGTCATGAGTATTCTTTACGCCTGACAATAGAGCAGGAGGAACAAATTGTTGATAATCCTGCGAAGTGTTCGTTTAAACCAGTTATCAAGGTTGCCATTTTGGATGAAGACTAAATTTTAACCGTGCATAAACTTCATTTTTCACGAGAAATAAAGGCTGGCGTCGATCGCCGCTAGCCATCAAACAAAACTTCCCTTATATAGACCCAAACTAGTAAAAAATGGCGCTCATGCGGTCCATTTCAGAAAAAGGGTAGGGTTCTGTGAGAGATACGATAAAAATAGGCCTATTAGGCTTAGCGGTCACTGTGCTGTGTAGTTTTGAATCTGCTCCAAGTATTCTGTTCGTATCTAGCTCTTACAGTGGTCACGAAGAAATTACCCGGCAAGCTTTAAATCATACGATTCAAAAATTTAACGACGCGGGCCTCGTCTCCTTATTTAGCTCTACCGAAATCACTACCGATCTGGGCCCGACTCCGAATGGTTTATTCGGCTACAAAACTAAAAATATGATGATCCACGGAAATTTTGCGACGGATTTCCCGAATGAAACTAATGTGTTGTCGGTAGCCCAGTTCTGGAAAATTTCTGACGTCAGTTATTTTGATAGCGCTGATGCACAAGTTCTACATTTTCTTAGAAATCGAAAAAATCCGCTTTTGTTATACTCGGCCCAAGAGACTTGCTTGCAGGCTCGAAAAAACATTAAATTCGGCACGCAAAAGGCCATGGAATCGTGGTTAGCTGGCGATAAGGCTAAAGCCCTTTTTATTTTAGGAATGGTCACTCACACGATTCAAGATTCCTTTTCTAATGCGCACACGCAGCG
>JAYTHR010000312.1:0-4291 GCA_043732425.1 Bdellovibrionales bacterium | reverse complement strand
TGGATATCTTATTGAACTCGTGGCCTTTTCCTGTCAGTGCGCATCTACCAGATGTCGCTGATGAATCGAGTGCGATTGATACAACGGCACAAAATGCCGACAAACTTTTTAAGAATAAGATGGGTTTATTATTTAATAATGTTCAAAGGATTTCTCCGGTTCTGCAGAATTGGCTTCAGGCTTTGCAAAACGATTTAGGTCTACCGCAGGCGACGGTGGCTCGTTGTATGGTATACGCAACCCCCGATGGAAAAGGCACAGCGCCTCATTTTGATCAAAATATTAATTTCGTGGTGCAACTGCAGGGAATAAAAAAATGGCAGCTCGATTCCAATACGTCGGTCCAAAACCCAACGCAGCGGCACACCCTGGGTCAACCAGTAGATCCCGAGTTGGCTAGCTACATGGATTCTGCAGATCTTCCTAAAAAACTTTCTAAAGACCGCCAGGAAATTATTTTGAAGCCGGGATCGATGCTTTTTGTTCCCCAAGGCTACTGGCACAGCACCGAAGCTGAGGGGTCGGCTTTAGCGTTAAATTTTACCTTTAGCCAACCGTGCTGGGCTGACTTGTTAACGGCGGCCCTCCGCAGTCGACTTCTTCTTTCTGACGGGTGGCGCGAACTGGCCGACGGCGTGAACTCGAGCGATAAAATTAAAAAGCAACTAGCCACTTCCAGATTTGAGGCTTTGCTAACTGAATTAATCGATGATCTTCCTCACTGGGAAGCCGGCGCCATTTTAGCAGCGACTGAAGGTCATAATGAGTTAGATGCGCCCAAAGGTCGCAAAGAATTAGATGCGCCCAAAGGTCGCAAAGAGTCCGAATAACCTATGAATTTTTTACGGCTGAATGATTTTTTAATTTCGGTTCTTTTTCAAGATGAAGACATCTTAGCCATTGATAAACCCTATGGTATAAATAGTCACACGAACGATTCTAAAGTGGGTCAGGCTGATTTTATACAAGATGGCCTTATCGAGACTTTCGAGCGGCAGTTGGGAATTAAACTTCACATTGTCCATCGCCTGGATCAAACAACGACCGGCGTGATTATTTTTGCTAAGTCGGCTGAAGCTGCAAAAAAATACTCTGATTTTTTCTTTCAACGACTTGTTAAAAAAACCTACTGGTTTATCACGGATAAAAAACCGAACCAGGATCAGTTTACTATTAATAAGATCATCGTTCATAAAGGAAAAGACCTAGCCGCCGAAACAAAAATGCAATTACTTCTTAAATCGGCTCACTTCCAACTTTGGCAAGCGAATCCTTTAACGGGTCGTAATCACCAGATTCGCATTCACGCGGCGGCCGCTGGAATTCCACTTCTTGGAGATGAGCTTTATGATGGCTCAACATTCCCGTTTCTCTGCCTGCATAATCACGGTATTGAATTTCCAAATGGCATTCACATTGAAGCCGAGCCACCTGTTTATTTTCAGAATTTAGAGCTGTTAAGAAATCAACTCTTGGCAAAAGCCCTTTTTGAAAAGGATCGCCGCGAGCGTCTTTTTAGAGCCGCAGACAAGGACCAGTGTTATCGTCTGGTTCACAGTAAAAATGATTTTAAAGAGCTGGGTTTCACGATGGATCAGTTTGGAAAAATCTTGGTGCTTTCCTGCTACCATGAAAAATGGACCGCTAATGAAAATCAAATTTTTACGAAGTTTTCTGAAATCGTCAAAAAGCCCATTATCGTTCGTTTAATGCATAATCGCGGAAAAGATCCGCTACATCAGTCGCAGTTTGTGATCGATCCCGAGAATAAGACCCAGGCTTCAGATATGGCTTTAGATACTTCGTGGGTGGCTAAGGAAAATCAAATAAGTTATCAGATTCGCTCGGACTCCGGGCAGTCCTTCGGACTTTTTCTTGATCAAAGGCTACAACGACAATGGGTTTTAAATAATTCAGAGGATAAAAGTGTGCTGAATCTTTTTTCGTACACCTGTGGATTTAGTGTTGCCGCTGCGCTGGGAAAAGCCAGCCAGGTGATTTCGGTGGATACGAGTAAAAGTGTTCTCAACTGGGGTAAGAAAAATTTTGAAGTGAATGGCCTTGTGCCTGAAAATTATAAATTTTTAAATCGTGATAGTTTAGAATTTTTAGATCAGTGCCTTAACAAAAAAGTTAAATTTGATTTAATCATTTGCGATCCGCCCTCATTTTCTCGGGGTGAAAAGGGTGTTTTTAAAATTGAAAATAGTTTGGAAATTTTAATTGAAAAATGTTTAATGGCTTTAAGTGACCATGGCGATCTGCTGTTATCTACAAATTTTGAAAATTTCTTTATTGATGACATCCGAAAAATGGTTGAAAAAGTTCAGAAGCACGTGGGACTTAAAAACTTAGAAATTAATTGCATTCATTCTGCATTAGATTTTGAACTGGCCGGGCAAAGGTCGATCTTAAAGTCATTTCTTATTCGCAAAAAAGCAAAAAGTTAGGGGGCGGGTTGATCACTATCTATATCGATGCTGATGCATGCTCCGTGAAAGAGGAAACGTACCGCGTCGCTTTACGCCACCAACTTAAGGTCATCGTGGTCGCAAACAGTTATTTAAACGTACCCCTTGAACCGTATATCGAGATGAAAGTAGTTGCCGGGCACTTTGATGCTGCCGATGATTGGATTGCTGAAGCCATTACGGCTCATGATATTCTGGTAACATCAGATTTGTTGCTAGCGGCTCGTGCGCTACAGAAACAAGCTAAGGTTGTGGGCGCTAAAGGCCACGAGCTAACAGATGAAAATATTGGCTCCATCTTGGGTTCTAGAGAACTAAATGCGCATCTTAGAAATTTGGGGCATTCGAATACGGGTCCTAAGCCAATGGCAAAAGCAGATCGCTCGCAGTTTTTATCAACTTTGGATCAGATAATTCAAAAGTTGAAAAAATCCTTAAAGTAAGTCTTCTTAAATTCTTTGTTCGAAGTTAAATCGGTAGTTCGATGTGGAACTGACTTCCCTGGCCTAAAACGGAATCCACCCAAATTCGTCCATCGTGCGCTTCAATAAGCATTTTTGAAATATACAGTCCAAGTCCTAATCCACGACGATCTTTATTTTTAATTTGAGAAAAGCGCTCAAAAATTTTTGCTTGCTGATTTTTGGCTATTCCTGGTCCGGAATCCTTAACGATCAATTCAATATTTTTTTCATTCGCCCTGATACTGACGTTCACCGTTCCAAATTCGGGGGTAAATTTGATGGCGTTTCCTATCAAATTTGAAAGGACTTGCTGGACGCGGTCACGATCAAAATGTGCAGTTATTGAAGTTTGCAGGGAAACCCCTGTCAGCTTAATATTTTTTTCTTTTGCGGCATAGAGATGCGTTTGTACGCAATCATTCATTAAATGAACAAGGCAGTGATTTTTCTTTTCAACTTGTAATTTTCCTTCGGCCACTCGTTCCATGTCTAGAATATCATTGATTAACCTTAAGGAAACTCCGGCATTTCGCTGAATCATTTGAACCCATGATTTCAAATCAGAATTTAACTTATGAAATTCTGGATTTTCTAAAATAATTTCGGCAGAAGATAAAATAGCGCCGATCGGATTTTTCAAATCGTGACTGACGATGGCTGAAAATTCATCACGGGTCAGCAGATCAGCTTTCGTTTTTAGATGAAGAGCTAATTCATCTTCTAGTAGGCCTGCACTTTTGCCAACCTCAATGTCTGTCTGAACCCGCTCTGCTTTTAGATTTTTATCAGTCGCGGATCTTTCCCGAGCAAATAGTTCAGAGGCTGCCGCTTCATTGATATCGCGTTCTCGCTGAAGGGCAATATCCATTAAGCTGCGTTCCGATTTGACATTGTCATCTTCAATTTTTCGCTGCGCCGTTAATCTATCGGTCGCTGCAAATTTTTCGTCATTTTGCGAGCGTCTTTGTTGCCGGACCAGGTCCGCATCGTGACGATCACTTTCCATCAGGGCATCGGTTTCTTGAATTGTTTTTACTTGCTGATCCGTTAAGGATTCGTCTATTTTCCCGCGCTCTTGGTCAAGGCTTTCATTCGTTTTTTCGCGTTCATTTTTAAATAGTATTTTCTCTGAAATTTTCATCCATCACCCTCGGGTTAAGCCGACAGTACCTTGAACAAAAAATTTTTGATACCTGTATTATACCTTAATTAATATGCTTTCCGAAATGTGAAATTGTTTCAAGCAATTCAGTTGCATTTAAAGGTTTTGTTAAATGCGCGGCAAAGCCCGCGACTTTAGTTTTTTTTCGTTCGTCCCCCATAGAATGCGCGGTCAGGGCTACAATTGGCTTGGCG
>JAYTHR010000311.1:0-1191 GCA_043732425.1 Bdellovibrionales bacterium | reverse complement strand
TAAAGTCACCGCGCTTAAAGTTCCGAAAGACTTCGACACCTTCATTAGGGAAGTCCACTCGATGACCGCTTGAATCCCGGTGTTCGCGGCCAACGCGCGAGCCATCACGGCATTTCCGCGAACAATTAACGCGTCTTCAGGAATGTAAGAATAAATCTTAAAACCGGACGCAACTAATGCTTTCTTATCGCCTTCGGTAATATGATTTTTAAACTGCACAATCCACTCGGTCGTGGCGGCATTCAATTGATTCGTATTAATATGATTTGTTTTTATTGTCTGAGAACTTAATTTTATTTCGGTTCCAGCAAAACTACTAAAAGCCATTCCTAAAACGGCCACGGCAAGAAAACACTTCATTATTCCTCCTTAAGGAAAGACAAATTAATCGGTCGTAAAAAGGACACCATGGGTACTTTTTACTGGCCAGTTAATAATTCTTTGCCGACTGCAAATAACGCTTGTCGCCGTTTCTAACTACAACTTATACTGATGCAAACTAGTGCAATCTATCACGGGAGAAAATTATGATGGTCGTTTCTAAGAAGAGTCAGTTCGCTTTTTTTACAATCATTTTTTCATCTTCACTGTTTTTTTCTTGTGGTCAGAGGCTGGCAGGTGCGGATCCAACGGCAGTTGTCGATAACTATTCGATCAATAAAGCGTCGCAGCGCCTTTGCGGAACAAACCAAAGACTTCTGAGTAGTTCTTCCGTGCTGAATTTAGATATGAATACTTTTGCCGTTGCGGGTGGAGTTAAGTCGCTTATTTTTGTAAAAGGAACTGATCTTTGCGCGCTTAAATTTACGAAATATGATTTTAATAATCGCTTAAGTTCTTTTGCGGGACAATTAACGGCAGTGACATCGCAGGCAGCGCCACCTCAAACTTTCAATTACGATCTCACATTGCAGAATGCCGATTCTAATTCATGTATTTCAAATGGCTCTGCATGGGAAGTTTTATCGGTGACTTCAACCAATACAAATTCGGTGCAAACCATTCTTCGAAACCTCAGTGACAGTACGTTAAATCAAACCTTAGCTTTGAATGCAGACAAGATCATGAAGGCTAGCTCGTTAGCTTCCGCACTGGGAATTTCGGCTTATACTTGTCAGTAAGTGGTGCGACTTAAACCTGTTAGCACTTTTAACCTACGCCGGCTAATGCGCTTGGTCCGAAGGATTTTAA
>JAYTHR010000310.1:0-4294 GCA_043732425.1 Bdellovibrionales bacterium | reverse complement strand
TCTCACAAATTTCTCAGGCCTATCAGCTGCAAGCTAGTCCAGGGGCTACGGTTCGAGTTCAGTTGGAATTATTTTTAGTAGGGCAACCCAGCCAGCCGCTGGCTATCGAAGCAAAGGGACAAAATAAAGAAAGTAAAGTGAAGGGTGTTTTAAAATCTGAAGCATCCGGGATGGAATCAGGTTGCGGTAAAGATGTTATTCTGGCCGGAAAGTTTGATACCGTTGTGTCGGGCGCCGGCGCAGGCACTGCCAACACCGAAGCTATTGATTTCATGATCCAAACAAAAACGTGTCCCTAGTTTTCAACCGGCCACAGGTAAGTGGTTTGCATTGATTTCGCATCAAAGATTTCATAGATCTCAATGACATTTCCTTTTTTTATTAATTTTTCTTTTTCAATAAATTCTAAGGCTTTTGGATAAACTTTAAGGGGGCCGATTCCGGCAGCTCCAGAAAAAATGGCAACAACGGCTTTTCCGGCGGGAAGAGTCGATAGTTTGAAACCATCAGGTAAATTGAGTTGGCTTATTTTGATCTTTTCTTCAGGAACCAGCGGATCGATAATGCAGCCCCCACGAGCGCGCAAACGTCCTTCTTCGACCGTATCTGGATTATCGAGATATTCCCCGAAGCTCAGGCGACATTTTAAACCGTTTGCTTTCGACCACGTTTCCACTTCCTCAATAGTGGTTACAATTTTATGATAAGGCCCGATGTAGTCTTTACTAATAATTTGCAAGGCCTGGCGTTCATCGACAGAGACCGTCACGCTTTTAAATGCTCCGGTGTATTGCAGAACGTAAAGAATGATAACTAAAAAACCAAGGCCCATTGCAAAAATAGCGTGTTTGATCATAAATCCTTTATTGAATCCACTTGATCGAGCAACCCATAGACGAAATTTGTGGTCTTGAAATAGGTTTCTGATCCAGAATTTCTAAAATAGCTAAATACATGTCTCGGCTCGTCACTTGCGTTGGATCTTTCCAGGAATCATCTAGTCTGCCGCGATAGGATAACTGGCCGGCAGCGGAATAAACGAAAAAATCTGGCGTGCATACCGCACCAAATTTTTTAGCCACCACTTGATTTTTATCGTGCAAATAGACAAAAGGATAATTTTTTTCTAAGGATCGCTTTTGTAAATTCTCGAAACTATCTTCCGGATAGGCCAAAGCATCATTCGAACAAATAGCAACCACATGAACGGATATTTTTTTTAAATCTAAAGCCAATTCAATCAAGCGATCTTCAATGGCTTTAACGTAGGGGCAGTGATTGCAAATAAACATAACTAAGAATGGACGATCATTTTTAAAATCACTTAAAGAGTAAAGTTTTTTGTCAGCCACACTCGGTAAAGTAAAATCAGGACAGTGAGCTGCAGAATCATTCATCGCGGGTGTTTGCACTGCCATAAGATCTCCGTATCATTGAAGGATTGTTAAAGTTCTAGCCAATTAATTTCTTTTGTTTTTGTCTTTAGATTTCCATCGCCATCGATCGACGTGTAGGTCTCTGTCAAATGCGGATGCTTGTTCAGTGCATAAAGTAAGGCAGCACAGGTTGTTGTGTCTAAAGGCTCGGCGGACATCTGAATGGCAATCGATAATTCAAAAATAAAACGCTCTAAAAAAGAAATCCAGTCTTGCGCTAACAGTGGAATGCCGGAATTTAATTCACGAACAATTGAAGTCGCCGTGACGACCTGATCCGGTGTCGCAAGAACGTTCAGACCAAGCCCTACTAACAAGCGAATGTCATCTCCTTGCGTGACTGTTTCAATGAGTAAGCCGGCAACTTTTTTATTTGAAATGTAGAGATCATTGGGTGCTTTTAAGTTCCAATTTAAAAAAGGCCAGGTTCCCGAACAGGCTTTGTACAAGGCTAGTCCCACCAGCGGAGATAGTGTAGGCTGAACATAATCTTGAAGCATAAAAGACCATGTCGATAATAGCTGTGATCCGGGATGTCCCGTGGTCCACGTGTTCGAGCCACGCCCACGACCCGCCGTTTGGGAATCAGAAAAATAGACAATCATTTGTTCGGCTAAGGTATCTTCGGTAAACGCAATTGATTTCGCTTTTAAATTTGTGCTGTCAATTTCTGGCGAATAATAAGATTTTATTTTTTGCGATTTGGCCCATTCGTGGCTGACTTGACCAATACGAATATCAACTAAGGGTGAATCTTCCATTTAAACATTCCAATCAAAAAGTAAGCTGACATCTGCACAGGGCGCAGAATGAGTTAAAGCTCCGACAGAAATATAATCCACACCTAGAGCGGCCACTGCCGGAACGCGCTGCAAATTCATATTCCCGCTGGCTTCCGTTTTTATTCCCGCTGGAATAAGTTTTAAAGCTTCGGCTAAAAGATCGTTGTTCATATTATCCAGTAAGATGCGGTCCACTTTTAAGGCCACACATTCTTTCACCTGAGCTAAATCAGACGCTTCGATTTCAATCGGTAGTTGACAGTGCAGTCGTAATCTTTCAACGGCGGCCGTAATTCCTTTCATTAAGGTGATATGATTGTCTTTGATCAACACGGCGTCAGATAAATTGAAACGATGATTAAGGCCCCCACCGTGAGTCACGGCTCGTTTTTCTAATTCACGATAGATCGGAGTGGTTTTTCGCGTGTCTAGGATCTGCGTCTTTGTTCCTTGCACGGCTTTCACGAACTGACGGGTTAGGGTTGCAATTCCAGAAAGTTTCCCGAGAAAATTAAGGGCTACGCGTTCTGCTTTCAGAACCTGAATTAAATCTCCGTCAATCGAACAAATATTTTGTCCTTTAAAAATAAAATCGCCTTCATTGAAATGCCATTTTACTTTGGCGTTAGGCTCTAAGGATAAAATAGTTTGCTCGAAGGCTCCGGCTCCGGAAAGAACAAGATCTTCTTTTGCTTTCAGCGTGGCTTCAGCCCATTTTGGTTTCAGTGCTAAGGATTCGGTGGTGATATCGCCAGAAGGCATATCTTCTTTCAGCGCGGCTCGGATTAGTTCCATTGTGGTCATGGCAATTAAGTATTCTTTTCAAGCCCTTGAAGCAACTTATTTAACTCTTCACGAACGACTTTTTCGGTGATGTCGGGAATAATTTGCCAACAAATACGTTCCGCCATTTGGCGAATTTCTTCTTTTAGAATTTGCTCATCAAAGCGACTGCCGGCCTTCGACGACAAGTTCATTTCCTGCGCGGCTTTATTCCGGGTCAAAGGGGCGTCTTTAAGATAAGTATTCACTTGTTCACTGATGCGCTTTTGCAGCTCGGGCTTTGTTGAACCCTTGGCTTTTGAATCAATTACGGTCACTTCTTCAAAGTCTCCAAAAGACTCGGTTTCAATCACGAACTGACTGGCCGGAGCGGCACTCCATTCGTCCGAACTTTCAGGCCCTGGCTGCGGAGGTGACTTAGCTTTCGAAGGTCGATCATCGAACGAAAAATCTTCTTCAACATCTTCAATGATCATTTTTTGTGTGGATTCTTCCTTATCAAAAAGCGAATCATAGCTAGATTTTTGCCGAACAAAAGTTTCAGATTCCGTAAAGTCAGGCAAGGGTGCCGAGTTTAAAAAACCATTCAGTGGAAACGAATTCGTTTTAGGCACAAATTTTTCAATTAATTTACGAAGAGTCTCCGTATCGAAAGGTTTTTCTAAAATGCCATCAGCCCGTACTTTTTTAACTTGGGCTTGATCAATTTGCATAAAACTGCTCCACATTAAAATTACTGGAACAGCTTTGGTCATCGGATCTGCTTTTAATTCATGACAGACTTCGTAGCCATTTTTTTTAGTCAGTAAAACGTCAGCCAACACAACATCGGGTTGATAGGTTAAAGCGACGGTAAGAACATCAAGACCAGAAGGAACGCTTTTAACGTCAACGGCGAATTCAGCCAAAGCCATTTGAATTGCTTTTTTGATTGTTGAACTTTCATCAGCTAGTAAGACGCGTAAAGCCATAACTAAAGTACATATCACAATACCCATCGAGTCAAGTTCAAGGCATAATTTTATCTATGTTCAGTCGAATTGATCGCTACTTGCTGGCTTTATTCTGGTCGTCTTTTTTGGCGGGCTTGTTAATCTTCGTAACACTATTTCTCGCGACGGATGCGATGAGTTCGATTGTAAAATACCAAAATATAGAGTCCACAGTTTTTCTAAGATATTACCTTTATTACGCTCCGGAAATTATCTATAAAATGCTACCTGTTGCTTGCGTCGTAGGCATGGTCATGACGATCTCGTCACTCAATCGTGGAAGTGAATTGATTGCCTTATT
>JAYTHR010000309.1:0-4300 GCA_043732425.1 Bdellovibrionales bacterium | reverse complement strand
TTAGTAATTCCTATTTTAAATCTTTAGCCGACAAAGGCGCTAACTTTACAAACATGAAAGCGGAAACTCACCCCTCACAAGGAAACTATATTGCGATGGTGGCCGGCAGCACCCACGGCGTGACGGACGACTCGAATACCGATATCAACGTTGCCCACTTGGGTGATCTTTTAGAAAATAAAAATAAGACCTGGAAAACATTTGCCGAAGGGTATCCTGGAAATTGCTATACCGACTCTTCCAGTGGAAAGTATGCCCGTAAGCACGTTCCTTTTTTAAGTTTTGTAAATGTCACAAATAGTGCAAGTCGATGCGCAAAAATTGTCAGTGAAAAAACATTTTTTTCAGATTGGAAATCAGGAAAACTTCCTGACTTTTCGATGTATGTTCCGGATTTGAATAATGATGGTCACGACACGCATATTGATTATGCAGCTGCCTGGTTAAAAAAGAATTTTACGACGGCGTTTAATGATGCTGCGATGATGAAAGACACTCTGATCGTGCTGACTTATGATGAAAGCAGTTATTTTGGCGGCAACAAAATCTACAATGTTTTTTTAGGCCCTATGATCAAGCCGGGCTCTAGTAATGGCACAGCGCACACGCATTATTCACTGCTAAAAATGATTGAAGATGAGTGGAGCCTAGGTTCTTTAAATCAACAAGACGCCTCTGCACCGGCAATCACTGGAATTTGGAAATAAAAGCCGTTCTATTTTGAAAATTTTGTATTGAAACAACGCCCCTTCTGATTTACCAATGGGTCTATCCGAGGGGGTTTTTTATGTTCAAAAGTTATGTGTTTCTACCTGCATTTTTAATTTCGATTATCCTAGGTTGGTCTGCAGTTGCGGCTCCGCTAACGGTGGAAGAAAAAACCTTAGATTTTCAACAGCTGACGGGTCGAATTAAATCGGCCTATGGCCCCCTAGTTTACAAAAAAGATTCTTTAGGAATTGATATCGATTTGCTGCAGGCTAATTATTTGCGACAAATCCAAGAATCAAAAACTAACCAAGATTTTTATTACTTGATTAATAAATTCGTCGCGGAATTCCATGATTCCCATTTTGCAGCCATGCTTCCAACAGACAAGCGCTCGGTTCTACCCTTTTTCGTTGAGTACATCCAAGGCAAAGTTTTTATTGATGAGGTTATCCCTGAACTGATGCCGGCTGATAAGTTCCCATTCCAAAAAGGAGATGAACTTATTTCCATGAACGGTGTTTTGACGGAAGATCTATTGAAAGAACTGATGCCGTTCGTGGGTCAGGGTTTTATTAAAACGCAAAAACATTTTGCGGCCTGGATGCTGACGTCACGGCGCTCGGCGCGAGTGCCAACTCCTGAGGGCGCGGTCACTGTCGTCGTGCGCCCCGTTGGCAAAGCAGAAACAATGTCGCACTCTTTCAATTGGAAAGTTCAAGGAGAAGACCCCGCCGAAATGGGTTCGGGCCCAGCCTTATCTTACTTGAGTCAAATTTCAATTGCCAATCAGGTGGCTGGACTTGTCGGCGATGGCAAAAATATTGAACGCCGTTTCATGTGCCAAGGAGATTCACGCATTGCGATTCCGGACCACGCTACCGTGATCTCAAAAACTCCGTTCGTTTCTTATTACTACCCGACCGCAAAAGGCAATGTTGGTTACGTGCGCATCCCGCATTATCATCCCACGGGCGAGGGCCAACAGGCTCAGGATATTTATTTTTCTCAGTACGAAAAAGTCATCGGAATCATGGAGAAAAATACCGTAGGTCTGATCATCGATCAGGATTTCAATTGCGGTGGTTATGTTGATCTTGCAAATCGTATGGTTGGTTTATTCATGGATAAGCCTTACCATCCCTTGTATTTTAAAATGGTCGCTAGCAAAGAGAATTACTTAGAATATAGTAAGTATGTCGCAGAATTAAATCCGCTAACCAGTTGGTATGACAATGTCATAACCGTTATGAATTTGTTAAAGGATTACTGGCAGCGCGGTGAACGCATGACTTCATTTACAAGTTTAAATGGCGACACTTGGTTACAACCCAATTTAATTCACTACACGAAGCCAGTCGTGATGCTGATCAATGAAATGTCGGGCTCTGGTGGCGATGGGTTTCCTTCGATGATGCAAGGTTACGGCCGCGTAAAACTTTTAGGTACGCGAACTATGGGAGCCGGTGGCCACGTGGTTGAAAATCCAGCTTTGAACTACTCGCAAATCACAGTCAGCATGACGCGGTCTATGTTTTTCCGGCCGGATGGGGTACCCGTAGAAAACAATGGTGCCGTTCCAGATTATCCCTACGAAATCACGTTTAACGATTTCGTAGGCGGATACGTCGAATACCGAGATTTCTACACCACGAAATTACTTGGATTACTGCCTTAAATTTTCTGCGAAGCTTCATTGAGGTGAATAATACAGATCACCCCGTCACACTTTGTGGAAGTTTTAAAATTCCTAATTTTTGTGAAAGTAGACAAAGTCCGTAACCGAAATCGAATTCATTTGCGCGAATTGCAAAGTTGGCGCGCTTGGGTCTGGCATGGTGATTGTTTTGGTAACCTTCACCAAAAACTAGAAAACTAACCAGCCAATTATTTGTGGATTCATCTTTCGTTGCAAAATTACGATATCCGTATTTATGAGCTAACGCGTTGACCATCCAACCTTGAATCGGGTGACTCATGATTCCCAGAAAGTAGACGATTCCTAATATAAAGGAACCGGTTACAAATCCAATCGCAATTCCGGTGACTAGATGAAGAAGATAAGGAAGTATCCACATTTTTTTTCGATTTAAATAGCTCACATCAAAAGAAATATCAGCAACAATTTTAGTGAACTTCGCATTTCTTCTGATTAAATTTTTCAAAACATTTTCGTAGCTGTGGAGTTGCTGAGGGGCCACACCAAGAACGCCATAAATTTTAGGACTATGAGGATCTAGCTCGGTGTCAGAATACATATGATGAAGTCGATGCATACATGCCCAGGCTTTCGGATCTAATCCCGTTACCCAAACTCCCGTCCACTTAAGCCACGTTAAAAGCTTCGGATTTAAGACCACTGAGCTGTGAGTTAATCCGCGATGGTAAAGAACAGTGATATAAAAAATATTGATTAAGTAACCGAAACTGAAAAGAGCCAGGGCTTCCAAAAATAAATTCATGAGTTCTCCGTTTTTTCTTGAGTAAACGCGTGATTTGCAATTCAATATACACAATGCGTTTAGTACTCATTCTAAACACATTAATATTTCTCAATTTGAGTATACATATGTTAACTGAAGTATGCAATATAATAAGGCTTAATGGAAAAACCTAAACCGAAATCAACTAGGAACGAGAAGAAAGAGCAAACGCATCGTCATTTGATCGATGTCGCGCTAAAACTGAGTTCTGAACGAAGTTTTTCATCACTTAGCTTGCGTGAAGTTGCCGCTGGTGCGGGTATCACCGCTGCGGGGTTCTATCGGCATTTTCACGATATGGAAGAGCTTGGTTTAGTGTTAGTTGATGAAGTTGGCCTAAGCCTTCGGCGCCTTTTACGGGAAGCCAGAAAGCGCGTGAACCCTGGACCCCAAGCCATTGCCTCATCGATAGATTCTTTTTTAGAATTTATCCGCGAAAATGGAAATTTGTTTCGACTCCTTTTAGGTGAACGCCAAGGGGCCTCGGTCGTTTTTCGTAAAGCTATTTATTCCGAAATGGATCGATTTATCAGTGAACTGGCTATTGACCTTGAGCGACTTCAACAAAGTACCGGAAAACAATTAAGGGATCCTCATTTAGCCGCAGAAGCTATTGTTGCCGTAGTTTTTACTGTCGGTGCCGAAGCTTTAGATTTACCGCGACACAAGCATAGCGGCATTGCCCAACGCTTGGCCGAGGAAGTTAAAATGATCCTACGTGGATCTTTGAAAAAATAACGATCTCTTATTTACTCTGACTAAATTACTTATTTCTTAAAAAAATTTTCCGCTGCGGCAGGATCTTTGAGACGTCTTTCTTCGCCTAATTGTTCGTTCCAAATCGCGATAGCTTCCTTGGGCATTTTGGTCATCTGCCAAACCGGAGATAACCGAAATTTCGCAGAGCCTTCCTTTTCAATGGTGCGATTCATCCAAAGGGCGATGTACTTTAGATCAACAAGCTCTATTTTTTCCTGTTCGTTTATTTTCATTTTCGCCAGCAGTTGCATCGAAGCCTTATTCGGAATCCAGGGCTGATTACTAACAAAATTTCCTAACGAGTAGGCAATAAAAGATCTTCTCCCTGTAGCCGTAATGTATTCTTCAAG
>JAYTHR010000308.1:0-13442 GCA_043732425.1 Bdellovibrionales bacterium | reverse complement strand
GACCGGACTGCTGGCATGCCGAGATAATTATTTTCTGCCACCGCTCCATTTTACCGTCAGGCATATTGGCCGATTTGCGAATAAAACTAAAATCCGAGTAAAAGGGAATGATCGAGCTGACACCCATTTCAACGGCGCGCTCGACAATAGAATCCATCACGGGAAAGCGACAAACTGAAAGGACCAGATGAATATGTGGTCGACGCAGCTTTTCAATCAACCGAGTCTCAATAATTTTAGCCGTAGCTGATTTTTTTTCGACAGAGGTGACTTCGACAAGATAGGCCTTCGAGTCCTCCGTGATGACTTCAAACTGATAGCCAACAACTTGCCGGCAAACATCAAATATATGATGAAACTGTTCAGCCTTGAAAAAAACTTGGTCCTTAAAAATTTGAGATTTTTCAATCCAGTATCGTCGCATTAAATTTCCAGTGCTGAAGGCTTTACTTTTTGAACCCAGTATCCGACCCATTCGTCTTTTTCGATACGCTTAATGACTTTCAAAGGGTTATTCTCGATCATTTTTTCAAAAAATAAATTATCACGCTCTTGTAAAATTCCGGTAAGAAACAGATGGCCATCAGGTTTAAGAACGCGCAGAAGATCTTTTTGTAACCGAATCAGAACGCCGTCAATAATATTTGCGACCACGACGTCATACTGGTCTTTGATTTCATCCAACTGCAATTCGCTCACGTCGACGCTTTGGGTTTTATTCAGTTCGCAGTTTTCGCGAGCTTTCCGGCGGGCTTCGACGTCAATTTCTATTCCGGTGATGTAACCATATTTCATTTTCTCGGCAAGAACTGCCAGAATCGCTGTTCCGGTTCCAACATCAAGAACGGTCCAATCAGGAACTAGTTCTTTATTTTCTAAGGCTAACTTATGAATAAAGTAAGAAGCCATTTTCGTCGTCGCATGCGTGCCAGTACCGAAAGCCATACCCGGATCAATTTTTATCTCAATTTCAACGTCAGCCGGTTTTTCAATCCAAGAAGGGACGACCCAGACAGGTCCGACCAACTTGAAAGCGTTGAACCCTTTTTTCCACTCGGCGAGCCAATCCTTTGTTTCTTCTTCGTTTTCTAACATTATAATTTGCGAATTTATTTTTAATAAATCACTGAAGAATTCAGGTTGTGGTTTAGCCTCAAAAAAAATATCTAATTCTAATAAACGTCGTGGAATAAGCGACGGATCGTAAGTTAAGTCCGGCTGTGAAAAACTCAGGACTTCACTGATTCCTAAGGCTTGAAAAGAAAAACAGAAGTTTGTTATTTCTTGTTCTTGCACGCGGGGAACTTGAGATAAACGAACGCGAAAATATGTCGAAGTCATATCTGGAAGATGCCAGAAAATTCCCCAACAAGCATTAAATATCTGGAAGAGCTAACGGATTTGCGCGGATTTGTGGAGTCTCGTTGACCTTAGATTTTTCTAAGGAATTATTTTCAGGATGATCGAGCTCGCTATCTTCAGCGCGCGCGGCGGCTTGGCTTGAGGGCTCGCGGATTTTCTTTTTAACTGCTGGTTTGGAATCAATAAATGATCCCGTGAGGTCAATATGATCACCGGTCATTATTCCGATTTGATCTAAGGACATGTCGTCATCCCGGGCCTGCAGTTTGTATTCGCGGCCGATAGCTATTTTTTTATCGACTTGAATAATTTTGATTTGGCCAACGATTGTTTCCATTTCACCAAAAGACTTTGCGCTAGAATCTTTTACAGAAACTTTTCTTTTAACCGTAACAACAAGATTTTTCTTAAGTCCTGCAGATTCGCCCGAATTGATTGCAAAGTCTTTGTAAACGGGATCTTCATCAGCCAGTGGTATGTTACGATGAACATCAATAATTGAAATCACATCAGCTTGAACAGTCCAAGAAGCTACCAGTAAAGTAAGAAAAATTAGGTTTTTGCTTTTCATACTTATGAGGATCGGTTGATGAAACAAAAAACCTGAGACCAGGCTTTATCAACGAGGCCTAAGTCAAGGCTGTAGAGACAATTACTCTTCAATCTCAAGGACGGGTAAGCCCTTATAGAATTTCTTTTTTGCGGCCGGAGCAATTTTTTTAGTCGAAGTTGGTCGGTGTTCCCGAATACCTGATTCTTTCGGAATATCCTGCATGAAAACGCGTTCTAAAGCGCCTTCGTTCAAGTAGACGAAGGACCCGCGTTCAAGTTGGCCTAAGCGCAATTTGCCGATGGCAACGCGCTGAAGTTTGGTGACATCAAATCCTATTTTTTTAAACATCTCGCGAACCTGATGATTTTTTCCTTCGGTAATTACAATCTTGTACCAGTCATTTTTGTCCGAAGTTTTTTTATTTTTATCCTTAACAATTTTCAATTTTTCAACGTGCTTGGCTTTCACTTTTCCCGCACCCGGAATCGGAACGCCGGTTAATAATTTCTTGATCTGAAATCCTTGCGGCTGCCCATTTAATTTTACATGGTAAGTTTTTGTCACTTCTTCTTTAGGATGCATAACTTTTTGCGCGAAGTCGCCGTCATTAGTTAGAAGAATCAGACCTTCACTGTCCCAGTCCAAGCGACCAATTGGGTACACGCGGCCTGGAACTTCACGCATGTAATCGGCAACGGTCACGCGATCCAATGGATCATTCATCGACGTAATTACATTTTTAGGTTTATGAAACATGATGTAGATATTTTGATTTTTGCTTCGAATTGGTTTTCCGGCGACTGTTATTTTATCAATGTTCGGATCTACCTTGATTCCAAGCTCGAATACTTTTTTTCCGTTAACGACAACTAGGCCGTCCTCTATCAATTTGTCGGCGCCACGGCGTGAAGCCAAGCCGCGTTCAGCAAGAAGTTTATTTAATCGAACTTGGGTCGTTGTCTTCATTTCAAAGTCTCCAGCAGCTTGGGCTTAAACTGGTCCCAATTCACAAACTGAGTCAATGTGAGGTGCTTAAGCAGGATTCCTTTTCTATTGATAAAAACAACTGTTGGCAAGCCTTGGATCTGATATTTTTTAAGAAGGGTCTGAATGGCCTCGTTGTCTTCGGTGGCATCGACCTTAAGCAATTTGACGGGCTTTGCAAGCTCTAGGAACTCGGGCTTATTGAAAATATTTTCGTCTAATTCATGACAGGCGGCACACCAGTCTGCGTAGAAATCCACAATAACAGGTTGATCCGCAGCGATGGCGCTAGTTAATTCAGCCTCCGAGAATGGTTTCCAGGCCCCACTGGCAAGGGACTTCGGCGCCGCTTCGGTAAATTGAAACGCGGGACTCAAGTAGGCCGGGCGAATAAAACTGAGAAGCAATACGGTAAATGAAAATATAAAAAGAGCGAGTAAAAAACTCTGTCGAAAATAAGCCCTTTTTCGAAATTCGAAAGCCCCTTTCCAAATAGATAGGCTAACAAAACTGGCGGCCACAAAAGCCAACCACCAACGTTCAGTGATAGCGAATTTCAAATAATACAAAGCTGCGATCCACATCAACGCCCCTAAGGAAAATTTGATAAAATTCATCCACGGACCCGAACGCGGCAAAAGGCGAAGGCCTTCACCAAATAACCCGATGACGATAAATAAAAGACCAAGTCCTAGCGCAAAGACAAAAAGAAGTGAAAATCCCAGAACCATATTTCGAGATGCAGATACAAAAGTCAGAATCGAGATCAGAACCGGGCCCACGCATGGGCTGGCAACAATTCCGGCAACTAGCCCCATAATATAAGCCTCAAAATTATTTTTACTTTTACCTGAACCAAAGCGATTCCGAATAAAGGCGGGAGCTTGCAGTTCGAAGGCCCCCCACATACTGAAAGCCATCGCTAGAAAAAGGACTGAGACACCCAGAATAATATTTTTATTAGCCAGTGCGGCTCCAAATAAATTTCCTGTTAATGCTGCGGCCACACCTAATGCCGAGTAGGTCGTCGCAATACCTAAAACGTAAACTAAAGATCTTACGAAATTTTGTAATCGCGTGCGTTGTGCAGCATGATGGCCAAGTATCGATAGGGTGATTGGAAGCATTGGGAAAATACACGGCGTGAAACTGGTTAAGACACCGGCCAAGAAGACGAGTAAAAATGCTAAGGGTAGATTTGTTGCCAAAGAATTCTCGAAAATTGAAAGCAGGGACGTGGTGCCGTCTGTTTCCGAAATCGGTTTTGATTTCACACTTGAATTTTCAGCAGCATTCAGGATCGGGATAATAATATGTTTATTCGTCGGAAGATAACAAACTTGGTCACTACAAGTTTGATGACGAAGATCAAATTCGATTTGCGTTAAAGACTCTGCAATCTGATCAGGGGCCTCAAATAAAATAGAAATTGTTCCTTGATCGGTTAGGCCGGCGCGAGTCTTCTTGCTAAACTTATCGTAGAATTCAATTTCCGGCGAGATTTTGATTTGACCTGATTTGAAGGTATCAGGTTTTATATTTATAACTTTGAATTGATCTTTATACGCATGAAAATTTTTTGGTAAACTAACAGAAATTAGGGCTTCTTGAATCTGATTGGCTCCAATTTTTTGAAGCGGTCGAATGGTTTTGATCTCGATCGAACTGGACCAACCTAAAATAGAAAATGCAAAAATCCACAAAAATAAAAGAGAAAACTTCATCCTAATAGCTTATCAACAAGTGGCTAGGCTCGTAAAGCTGCTTTCAGCGGCGTTGTCGAGACGCGAAACTAGACCATGTTCTAGATTCCGAAAAGTCCAGTTAATGCGCCTGTTAAATCAGCCGATCTTTACTGAGACAAAGAGGTAAGCATGGGATTTATAGGTATCATAGTCGTATTTGTGACGGTCTTAGGCGGCTTTCTTTTGGCCGGCGGAAATCTGTCGATTCTATTAAAAGCCGGGCCATTGGAAATGTTGATCATTGGCGGTGCTGCCTTGGGTGCCTATATCATTGGTAATCCGATGAAGGTTATTAAAGCGGGTTTCCGTCTGGGAATCAAAGCCATGACGGCGAAGGGGCCGCAGAAACAAGATTATTTAGACTTACTACAAATGATGTTTCAACTTTTTCAAACCTTCAGAAAAGAAGGTCCCCAGGGAGTTGAAAAACATATCGAGAATCCAGATCAAAGCGATATTTTCAAAGCGTATCCGTCTGTGACTAAAAATCATCATGCGGTTCATTTTATTTGTGACACGATGAAAATGACTTTATCCACAGATTTGTCCCCCTACGATGTTGACGATCTGATGGATAATGATATCAAGGCGATTCATGCCGAAGAACATTTAGCGCAACATGCGGTTCAAATGATGGCGGATGGTTTTCCTGGTTTAGGAATTGTCGCGGCGGTTTTGGGTATTATTAAGACGATGGCGCATTTAACTGAAGGGGCTGAAAAAATTGGATCCTTGGTTGCCGGTGCCTTAGTGGGAACGATGCTCGGAGTTTTCGGAGCTTACGGTTTAATCGGTCCGACCGCGACCAAAATGTCGTCAGATATCGATTCAGAAAGTCGTTTCTTACAGTGTATCAAGTCAGCCATGGTGGCCCTTCAGCGAGGAGCTCCGCCACTAGTTTGTATTGAGTATGCACGGCGAACGATTTCTCCTGAGGAAAGACCTACATTTGAAGAATTAGATAAAGCGACAAAAGAAATTAAAAAATCTGCAGCTTAAGCTGTGAAGTGAACATTAAATTGAGCATTCAATTATACTGAGGATAAAAAGTGGCACAGAAGAAACAGGTAGTCGTTATCAAAAAAATATATGTGTTACCCCCGACCTACCATGGTGGATCGTGGAAAGTGGCACTGGCAGATTTTATGACGGCGTTAATGGCTTTCTTTTTAGTGATGTGGTTGATCGGTCAAAGCGAAGAATCTAAAAAAACTATTTCTGATTACTTTTCAACGCCCTCAGTGATTGAGTACAATTTCCAGAATTTCGGAGCTGAATTGACTTTAGAAAAGTTATTCTTAGATTTTGTGAACGAGCCCCTAAAAGCTTTTCAAAGCTTTCTAGAGCCTGCAGATAAAACTCCGAACGTTTTAGATATGGGATCGGCAAAAGTTGTCGCGGCCTTCATGGCAGATAAAATGACCGACACGGCAAAAAATGTTGTCATTTCACAAGATGGCTTTAATTTTGATATCCCAGACACTTATTTATTCGAGCGTGGCACTTCGACTCCGAGTAAAAAATTTGTAGAAGTTATTGAGCGTTTAAAACAAGTGACCTCGGGATTACAAGATGCAGAAATCAAGCTGACCTCGGCACTTTTTATTCAAGCTGTCGCCGAACGGACTGAAAAAGCCGCGCAGAAAATTGCTTACGAAAGGCTCGAGCTGGTTCAAAACAAAGTGAAAGCCAGCTTCGAACACACGACGAATTCAGTTAAAGGAAGTGTCGCCGTTAAAGATAAAAAAGGCGAGATTGAACCCGATAAGCTGATTGGCTTTATCCGCATTTCAATTTCCCAAAAGCCAACGGACGATCCAAAAAAGTCACGCCGCAAGCTGGAAAATCTATTCGGGCAATCGGATTCAAAAGATATATATAATAATTTCGCAGAAAAAGTTTCGCGGCAGCGGTCTCAAGATGCGGTTCAGAAAAAATCGGCTTCGGGACTAGATCCAAACTTAGTCAATCCCGTGGACAGCGAAATTCAAAAAGTTCAAAGCGATTCGGATCCCAGTTCATCGAATGGATCTGATTCAAATTAATAACTGAGCTTAATACCACAATAGATGTAAGGATTCCCGCGGTAATTGAACTGTGGGCTATTCGTTGCCAGTGTGATTCCAGCTTCGAGTTCGAAGTAATCAGTCACTTTGTAGGTTGAAAATACTTTCAAATCTAAGTAATCGTAATACGCTTTCGATTTTTGTAAGGTGATTCCCGCCAGGCCGCCTGCTAAGATGTCTTTCCTTAGGCTGAACATTTTTCCGGCTCGCAAATACAAGGCATCGGATCTCGAGCCTTGAAAATTGCTCATCCATTCGAGCTGTGACATATAACTTAAAATATCGTAGTTCACGCCAACCGACTGGCCATTTCGAAGATCTGACTTATAAAAATGGTCGTCATTGAAATAAATTTTTAAAATCGATTCATTCACTAATTGAATGTGAACATCGGCAATTATTTTAAGCCACAAATTATCATCACTGGAAGTAATGTTCGAAATATTCGAGCCCCAAAATCCGACGCGAAATTGTTGACCCATGTTAAAAAGAAACGAAGCATTTAAAGCCGGGTTTCCGTCGCTGATAGATAGGCCACGATCAATGAAATGACTGAGTAACTGGGCATCCCCGGAAAACATGTAGGTCGGTTTATTACCCTTATCTTTTTCTGCTGCAATAGAACAAAAACTGAACCCCGTTATAAGCACCGAAATAAAAAAGTTAATTTGAAATGATCTCACGACATTATTTTAAGTTAAAGAGATCGAGTTGCAATCGAAAGCTAGACCTTTTTCAAGCAATATCGTAAAATCGGACGATGAATATCAATTTACCGTGGACCTCATTTCCAATCGTTGCTTTTGATACTGAAACTAGCGGTGCGTACCCCCTCGAGTCAGAAATTATCGAACTGGGTGCAGTCAAATGGCGGGATGGGCAGATCGTCGATAAGTTCCAAACCTTACTTAAGCCATCAAAAAGCTTAGTCCCTGAAAATATTCGAATTCATGGGATTACTAATGAAATGGTCGCCGAGGCTCCTTTGATGCGAGATCAAATTCTGAAGTTTTGTGAGTTTATCGACGGAAGTATTCTGCTAGCTCACCATGCTCCGTTTGATCTAGGATTTTTAGCTTTAGAAATCGAAAAAGAAAATTTAAATTTTCCGAAGAATATTCTTTTGTGCAGCAGCCTACTTTCAAGAGCTTTACTAACTACGACGAATCACAAACTGCAGACCTTAGTTAAAGAATTAAATCTGACGGGTGGTGATGCCCATCGCGCTTATGATGATGCTTATGCCTGTCTTCAAGTCTTTTTTAAATGTGTGGAAAAGCTAGAAAAGGATGTAACCATTAGTCAGCTTTTAAAAATTCAAAAGAAAGAACTGCTTTGGGATAACTACAAGGTGTGGAGTAGTAACAATCCAAAGCTAATCCAACTTGCTGAAGCCATAAAGAAGCAAAGCACTTTGCAGATTACTTATGAAGGCGGTCAATCTAAGTCAAAACCAAGGCCCATCCGACCAGTGGGTATGATTAGAAATCCCGATGGAGATTATGTTCAGGCCGAGTGTGGTTTAGATTTACAGCGAAAGCGCTTTTATTTAGAGAAGATGACGACGATCACTGCAGAATAAAAGAATAGTATTTATTCGTCTTTATACTCGAAAGTTTCAATTGTTTTCTCGGCATTCATTTTTAATAGTTTGGCTTTTATTTTTTCGGCTAATTTTTCAAGATGTTTAAAATCATCGCCGGCCCGAAGCTGTAAGGCTGCGCCGCCTTTGGTAAGGCCCTTACCGTCTAAAATTTCGTTTAGAAATCTTTCGAAAGCAAATAAAGGTCCCGCAATGCGATGGGAAATTAATTTCCCAATAACAAATAAAACAATTGAAAAAGTAATCGCTAAGACTAAAAAAGAATACAAAAACGGAGTCGAAAAGCGGTCGATTAGAACAGGATTGTGGCCGCTTATTTCTTCGATGGTTACCTTTAAATAAGTGTAGGAAAATACTAAACTGATCAAAGTTAGAAATAAGCCAACGCTCATGAACAGTGCGGAGTATTTTATTTGAAAGCGTCTATTGACCCAGAAGACCTTACGAATATTATTTCCGGGCCATAGGACGTCTCCATGTTTGGCAAGGGACCATACAATTAAAAAGTAACCGAACCATTGAATCACATCAGACACATTCCATATGGGCGAATGCCAGGATCCGAATTGAACCGAAATGAAATCAATGACGTAACCGTATAAAATACGATCTAGAACATTTCCCAAAATACCACCGACTAAAAGTGATAGCCCGACTCGTAAGACCAGTAGGCGAAGAGGAATTAAATACTGAAAAATGGCGTAAAGACTTAATAAAAAAACTCCACTGGTCGAAAGTGTCACGATCCGCAGGACCGCCGGCAAATCCGAAAAAAGACCTAGCATGGCACCGTGATTGTGAATCAAAATTAAATGAAGCGAGCCATACCATTTTTCCGGAGTATTGATGGCCCAGCGCTTTGAGGCTTGATCTAAAAAAACCACTAAAAGCAGAGTCGCGATAACAAGGAACCAATCTTTTCTTTTCATACTGGTATTCTGCCGCTATACTTTATAAAATGAAATGCTTAAAAAATTTAGTAAAGATAACGGTCGTATTTTCATTTATTCTGTTCAACTTTAGTCTAGCTGAGGCTAAAAAAAGTAAATTAAAACAAAAAGTAGTCATTAACCAGAGTGATAAAGCTTTAGAAATTCTAAAAAAATACAAGATTGAAGCCTCTGATGTCAGTTTGGAAATTAAAATTGACGATGAAGTTGTCGACAGCGTGAACCCAAAACAACTTAAAATTCCTGCTTCCGTCACGAAACTTCTGACCACTTTTGCCGTTTTACAAAAATTTCCAATTGGTTTTAAGTTTAAAACTCAGCTTTTTTATGATGGGGAAAATCTTTACTTAAAAGGCGGTGGCGACCCTTCCTTTGTATCTGAAAAAATGTGGTATTTGGTCAATGAATTTACCCGTTCGCAAGTGCGTCTTATTAAAAAAGATATTATCGTCGATGACACTTTATTTGATGATATTCGCATTGATTCTAGTCGCGAAGCAAAACGAGTCGATCGGGCCTATGATTCTCCGATTGGCGCAATGAGTTTTAACTGGAATGCCGTTAATATTTTTGTTCGGCCTGCAGACATAAACCAAAAAGCCTTCGTGGTGATTGATCCGGAAAGCGATATTTTTGAGCTGGTTAATCTAACGAAAACGGTCGCGGGTTCTGCCAAAAAAGATCTGACTGTTTCTATCAATAATTCGGCAAAAAAAATCACGGTCAGCGGTGAAATTTCAAAGAATTCGGATGAAAAAGCGATTTTCAAAAGCATTACGGATCCCGATCTCTGGTCGGGCAATCAACTGAAATCATTTTTGAAACAACGAGGTATTGCTTTGCACGGTCAAGTTCGTCGGGGAATTGTGCCAGCGTCTGCGCGTCTAGTAGGAACGGCTGAAAGTAAAAGTATTGCCGAAGTTCTTTCAGATATGAATAAATTTTCAAATAATTTTGTTGCCGAAATGTTAACGAAAGATCTGGCGGCTCAGGATGTAAAACAAAATGCCACTTTGAAGCAAGGTGTTGATATTATTCGACAGCAGGTCAGAGATTTGGGCCTTACCGAAAAAGATTTTGCTATCGATAATCCTTCCGGATTTTCTCTAGAAAACCGTTTGTCGGGCAGTGCACTTAATCAAATTCTGTCGGCCATGAAAAATAAATTTCCCTCGTACTCGACTGTTTTAGAAAGTCTGCCCATTGCGGGCGTCGATGGTACGTTGAAGAAAAGAATGAAAAATTCGCCCGCCGAGGGCTGGGTTCGTGCTAAAACGGGTACTTTAGATGGCATCGTCAGCCTGGCTGGTTATGCAGGACGAAAGAACGGGGATATTTTTGTATTCAGCTTCCTATACAATGGTCCACGAGACGAAGCGATTGTTCGGGAAGCTTTTGATCAAATTGTTATTTCCCTATTAAAATAAAGATGTGAAACATATTATTTTTGAAATCAGTTTATCCGTCGTTCTTTTAATTACATCCGTAACGATTTCTGCAAACGCCGCAAAGCATGGCTCTGTTACAAAATGGAGTTCGTCTTTACCCACGACATCTGTTTTTGTTCCTAGCGAAGAACTGGCCGAGCGGGTCGAATTTTGGAGAAAAATTTATTCTGTCTATACGACCCATCAAGGGGTATTTCATTTACCTAACGATCCGAATTTTATTTTAGGTGAAATTGACCTAACGGGCATTTATGCAAATTCCGTCTCTAGTGATAAACTGAAAAAAAAATTAGCAGAGAATGAAATTTCAAAAAAGCGTCTGCAGCTGGCGGCGAAATGGAAAATTGCAGACAGTCGTAAAATCAGGCTGCAAATGGGTTTAAAGGACCGTATGCAAAAAGCTTTTTTTCTATCCGGCCGCTACTTGCCGATGATGGAAAAAGTTTTTCGCCAGCAAGGTCTTCCTGTTGAACTTACCCGTATAGTTTTTGTTGAAAGTTCTTTTAATATTTTAGCCCAGTCTAAAGTGGGCGCCAGTGGATTATGGCAAATTATGCCAAACGTGGCTCGTCCATTGGGTTACATAACGGCTCAGTACGATAAGCGAAATGATCCCTTTTATGCGACCGAACTGGCAGCGGCTATTTTAAAAGAAAATTTCCGCAAATTGGGATCCTGGCCGCTAGCCATTACGGCCTACAATCATGGATTAACGGGAATTCAGCGCATGAAAAATAAAGCCAATTCTAATCAAATTGAAGACTTAATTGATGCTGAAAATCACACCTCATCGTGGGGTTTTGCATCTCGAAATTTTTACGCCTGCTTTCTTGCGGTTCTTGAAGTTGAAAAAAGAGCCAATGAATTATTTGGCCAGGATTTAGTTCAGTCTTCGGCCTTTAATAGCAAAGAATATAAGTTAAAGCAGCCGCTACCAAAATTAAAAATACTACAATGGTACAACGGAAGTATTGTGCGGTTTAGGCAAATGAATCCGCATTTGAATTGGACTAAAATAAATCGCAACAAAAAAATTCCCGCAGGAATTCCTCTACAAATTCCGACCGAGAATTATCACTTGGCCGTGAATCAGAAGTCCTAACTTAAAAGACCTTATTTCGTTAAGCAGTGTTCTGCTAAGTATTCTTTTTTTGCAGGGTAGCGAAGAAGCTGACTGACCGTTAAACATTGTTTTTGATTAAGATCGTCTTGAAACTGCGAGTAACATTCAAAGACGGCTTCATCATGACTGCCGGCAAGTTCAAATGTTTTTGCTTTTTGTAAACAGGCACTAATCGATTTGAAACGACTGATCTCGTAAAAGCAATTGGCTCTAACTTGCTCGGTCTGTTCCGTAGAAAAATTTTTGGCTTTCAGTAAACTAATTCCTTTGAAGCAGGTATCAGAATCGATCGTCTTTTTATTTTTTTCGAAACAAGACAGCATAGCTTCGGTGCGGTTTAAGCGGTGTTCAATTTTAGCGGCTACAGTTAAGCAGCTTTCAAGTTCCGCCGCCGTGCCGATCAAGCTAAAAAAAACAGTTCCGCAGACTAAAAGACGAGTCACTAAAGTCACTGTGGATAATTTCATGGCGGTAACCTCTGGACGAAAGAATACCTATTTTGCCAGAAAATTTCACCTGTTATGATCTTAACAAAAGTGACACTTTTGCGCCTCATTTAAAACAGATGCCATTCATTAAATGGTCTTAAAGTGTTCTTAATAGACTTGTGGGTTCAGAAATTTTTCGTTTTAGAATCTTTCCTGAGTCACCTTTTGGTAAATCGGCCATGGCCGTAAAAAACTTAGGTATTTTGAACTTTGCCAGATTTTTTGCGCAGTATTCTGCAAGGTGTTTCTGGTCGAAAAGTGATGCCTCTTTCGGAACGACGTAGGCATGGCCGACCTCACCCCATTGCGGGTCTTGAGCTCCTAGGACCGCAACTTCTTTCACCCAAGAAATTTCTAAAATTGTTTTTTCAATCTCTGCGGGATAAACATTTTCACCGCCGGATTTGTACATGTCTTTTTTACGGCCCACGACGAAAAAGTAATTTTCGGAATCAAAGAAAACTAAGTCACCTGTCTTAAGCCAGCCGTCAGTGAAAGTTTCAGCCGTGGCTTCCGCATTATTCCAGTATCCGGCCATGGCCATGGGGCCCTTCAGCCAAAGCTCGCCGACTTCATTGGCCTTGCAAGCAGCACCATTTTCATTCATCACCTTAACTTGAACATAGAAATTCGGAAAACCGATTGATCCCATTTTTCGAACCGAGTCGTCCTCATTCAGTGAAAAAACATTCGGTCCAAATTCAGTTAATCCGTAGCCCTGTCGAACAGGAATTTTTTTAGTCTGCCAGGTTCGAATTTCTTCTAAAGGCATGGGTTCGCCGCCGACGATGGCGTAACGAATTTGACTCAGATCCACATGCTGAAAGGTTTCGGTCTGCGACATCATGCGCATGGTTGTCGGAACACCAAACAGTAAGGTGCACCCATGCTTCTCAGAAAGCTGCAAAATTTGATCGGCATCAAATTTCTTTGTTAAAATAACGTGGGCTCCGCGATGAAAGAACGGGGTCGATAAAACATTCCAGCCACCGGTATGAAATAACGGTAGGAAAATAACCGCTGAATCTGACTGCGAAATGTTAAGCCGTAAGGTGGTGTTGATTGAGTTCCAAAAAAGACCTTCGTGCGTGATCATAGCCCCTTTGGGAAAACCTGTCGT
>JAYTHR010000307.1:0-1198 GCA_043732425.1 Bdellovibrionales bacterium | reverse complement strand
ATAAAGTGGTGGATATCTGGGCGCAAACTTCAGACAAAGTGGCTAAAGAAATGATGGGCCAAATTGAGAAGCAAAAATTTGTTATCAATGGTAAAGAGCACATCGGCCCTTCTTTCAATCCGATCTTTATTATGGCTGACTCTGGAGCCCGCGGATCTTCGAATCAGATTCGTCAATTAGGTGGTATGCGTGGATTGATGGCTAAGCCATCAGGTGAAATTATTGAAACACCGATCACGGCCAATTTCCGTGAAGGTCTAACAGTACTTCAGTATTTCATTTCAACTCACGGAGCCCGTAAAGGTCTTGCCGATACCGCTCTAAAAACAGCGAACTCAGGTTACCTAACTCGTCGTTTAGTAGACGTTGCTCAAGACGTAATCGTTTCTGAAATTGATTGCGGAGTTACTGAAGGTTTGGACATCACACCAATTTATGAAGCGGGTGAAGTAATTCACGGAATTGGCGATCGTATCTTAGGACGTGTAGCATTACACGAAGTTGTTGATCCAGTAACCAATGCTGTTTTAGTAAAGAAAAATACTGAAATGGACGAAAACACAGTTAAGAAATTAGAAGAATTGGGAATCGAAAAAGTAACGATTCGTTCGGCCCTAATCTGTACTGCAAAGCGTGGTGTTTGTATTAAATGTTACGGTCGTGATTTAGCGCGCGGAGCTACTGTAAACTTAGGTGAAACAGTAGGTATCATTGCCGCTCAATCAATCGGTGAACCCGGAACGCAGTTAACAATGAGAACCTTCCACTTAGGTGGAGCCGCTTCTCGTTCAGTGGAGCAGTCTGTTCACACGACTCGTTACGAAGGAGCATTGAAGTTAGTGAACATCCAATCTGTAAAAAATAAGCTAGGCAAGTTAACAGTTATGAACCGTAACGGTAACGCTTTGATTATTGATGAAACAGGTCGCGAGCGTGAAAACTTTAAACTAGTTTACGGTGCGATTCTTAATTTCAAAGATGGAGATAAAGTCACCAAAGGTGCTACCATTGCAGAATGGGATCCGTACTCAAATCCAATTATTTCTGAAGTGACTGCAAAAATCACCTTCCAAGATATTGTTGAAGGTGTGACGATGACTGAACAAGTGGATCCCGTTACAGGATTCGCGACGAAAGTTATCACAGAATCAAAGTCAGCAGATAATAAGCCAACAGTTTTCATGGTTGATGCCAGCGG
>JAYTHR010000306.1:0-4317 GCA_043732425.1 Bdellovibrionales bacterium | reverse complement strand
TTTTTCGGTGGAAAAAATCACTTGCTTGTCAAAGGTTTAGACGCCTAATTGCCTTTTCGCTAACTCCAGGACGGGCCTACGTCAGCAAAAAATCTACTAGTTGCAGCAGTCTTGAAGGCAAAGCAATTCCATGACTGTGACAGTCTGAAATGGCAAACCTTCGTGGAGCGTGAAATAATAGCATTGGTGATTCAGCCAAAAGAAAGTCGACAAGATTCGGGGCTCATCGGTAAATTTTAAGGAAGAGACGGATATAACGAAGTCTCGAGTTTAAACACAAAGGCAAGAAGTCTCGAGCAGCAACGCCACAACCTGCAGTTGGATAGATGCATACACAGAAAAGGACAACGCGTAAAACCTTTGAATACTGCTGCTCTAGACCTTGAACGAAAGTGAATAAGTCTCGCCTAAGATAAGACGAGCAGAAGTAGTTCATGGCCACAATCACGGACATTTGCAATCAGGCAACTTTTCATTTTTTTTAATTTTTCAATCTTACAACAAGTAGATTTCTGATTTAGAGCGGATTTCAAAGACTTATAAAAAAATGGTAGGGGTTACTAGGGAATGGCTCTCTCCTAGTAATTATTAGCGCAAATTCCCCAAAAACTACAAATCACTACATTAAGCTGCTTTTTTGAACGATGTCATTATCTTGCAAAGTGTATCTAGCGATGGATTGCCGTCATCACTGATGGCCTCATAAACCACGGTGCGACTTAAATTTGTTCGCTTGCACACTTCTAAAATATTATGAGCCCGTACATACCCAGATAGAATATCAACAAAGGCTTCTTTGTCGCCATCCATTAAAGCTTCAAACAACGCTAGTTTTATTTCTTTATGATTCTTAAAGATCGCCGATGGATCATGACTTAAAAGCTTGATGCCGTTAATCACCATGGATTTTTTCGGCAGTTTTTTGGGCTTTTTTGATGTCTTTGCCTTGTCCATTTTTATTTCCTCCAAGAATTAAAATCATTACTTTTCCGTCGATGATCTTCTCTGTGCAGTAAATTCGATTGCCATTGTTAAACTTGATCTCAAAAAGCACTGAACTTAATTTTTTCACATGCCCGTAATGACCAAAATCTCGAATCTTCTCTAGGCGACCGTCGATCTGCGCTCTTATCTTTGCTGTTTGATTGTCGTACCAAGCTGCGAATTCTATTAACTTAAGAAAAGAGACCATAACCATGTGTACGCTATTCCGAACAAAATGTCAAGTTAGGTTTAATTGGCTTTGGATTCATAATTTTTAATTTCCGCTCAGGCTAGGGGGCCAGACCAGCTTCACAGTTCATTATGAGTGGGGGAAGCATCTATGATCTACAGAAGCTCTTAGGGTACACAGACATCACAATGACGATTAAATACGCGCATCATGATCAGGCTTACATGCAGAAGGCTATTGGCAGTTTTAGTTTAGGTTGTCTGAGTTATCAGAACCCAAACTAGGCGAAGTTTTTACAAGTTATCTTCAAAGAGAGTCGGTTCAGGTGTTGGAAGAATTGAAGGGGTTAGAAATAAAAAGTAATTTGATTTTTACCCAAGACGGCTCTCTTTTGACTTATCGCAAAGTCCAGCACGCATATGACCGGGCTTTTAAAAAATTAGGGCTACCATTCAGCGGAACACATGTATGTAGGCACACCGGTGCAACGAGCTTTCTTGAAAAGACTGGTGATACTCTGGCGCTTCAACAAATGGGAAATTGGAAGAACCAGCAGATTGCAATGCACTACGGTCAAATTAGTTCTAGCCGCGCCAAAGATGCAACGCTCAAAGCAGAGCGAAAAGCTGACCATTTAAAGTTAGTTAGCAGTGAAAAAGTATCTTAAAAAATTCATGGGGTGGAGACGATTGGAGACGAATTGTAATTTGAGTAAGCGAGAATCCAATAAAACCAATTACTTAGAAAGTAATTGGTAGGGAGTACAGGATTCGAACCTGCGACATCCACCTTGTAAGGGTGGCGCTCTACCAACTGAGCTAACTCCCTGCAGAACACTAGCTAGATGACTCTAGCTAGTTTTAAGCGAACAAAAGATATATAACTCTCGCAAAATAGAAACAAGCTCTTTTTAACGAGAGACTTGCTTTTTGCAAACTGAATCCAGCGAACTTGAAATCTTTTTAAGCAGCATATTTTGCGGCTCGTACTGATCGATGTTGATCGGGATGTTCGAGCCTACCGTCGTGCCGATAACCTGCATTGAGGCCGCTAAGACCTGCTGATCGCACGAACCTGCGCCGGCGCTGGCTAAGTCCTTAGTGTCGAACATCGCGAGCTTTAGTTGATAGCGTAAGTTTTTATCCGACATGATCATACGGACGACATTTTTTTCGTCTGAATTGATGTAACCCACTCCATTAGCTACGGGCGTTTTACAATTACCGCTCGAAATTTTTTCGATTTTCAATAATTTGCGAGTGGCGTTCGAGTTGGTGACTCGCATTCTGAAATATGTATTTGAAGAGTCTGAATTCAGCTTCCAAATTCCTTGAATTGTTGTCCATGGGAACGGCTGAGCCACACTCCACGGCCAATTGTCGACACCGCCTTGGGTCTTGATGTCACACGAGGCCTGACCATAGGAGAAGGACACGAAAAAAAGTAGACTCAAATTTACAAATAACGATTTCATAGGGCCCCCTCGGCTCTGTTCTCTAGCATTTGAATTTTTGAAGATTTGTTTAAGTAGTAGCCGTTTTTTGCGCGGAAAATATATTTCGGCTTATCATAATCAGGCTCGATTAATTTTCGAAGACGCTTAATCGTCACATAGATTTTGTTGTCATGTATCGCGGGGTCGTAATTCTGCTTCCAAACATGTTCCACGAGGTATTCTTTCGAAAAGATGTGGCCCTGATTAGCGATAAAAAGCTTTAGCAAATCCAGTAAAATAAACTGATTTTTAAAATCGATTTTACCTACATTTTTTTCAATAACCGAGTGGTTATCCAGATCAAAAACTAAATCCGCTGAACCCTGGGATTCAATCACCAGCGAGGAAAGATATTTTGAAATTTGCTTAATGGCGCGCTTATTATTCTCTGGATCTAAAGCTTTATAAGCTAAGTTTAAATAAACTTTCGCGGCGTCTTTTTGACCCATTTCAAAAAGCACAATACCAATGTTTGATAAAATACTAATAGCCTGAGTCAGCTGCTTCGTGTTTTTTAACTCTTCGTAGGCTAACCATAAAATATCTAAAGACTGTTCGAACTTTTTTAAATCTAATAGAATGAGGGCATTCGTTGTTAAAGAAGCGGCCTTCAATTCAGGAATATTTAAAACCTGCAGAAAAATATTTAAATTATAAATTTCTTTTAAAGCGTCTTCAAATTTCTTTAAGTGGCGGTAGCAGATTGCCAGACCCAAAATCGCGTAGCACATATCTTCTTTGCTATCTTTTTCTAAGGCGATATTCAGAGCTTTTTTTAAGTACTCGATAGCATTGTCCGGCTGACCCTTCATGCTCGAGCAGAGTCCTAAGACATAATAAGTTTTTGAGCTTAATTCTATGCCTTCACGAATAACAAGGTCGTGCAAATTCTCTTTGATTAACGTGATGTTTTCGAACTCATCACGTTCTGCGTGAATACGTAAAATAAGTTGCAAGCACTTCAAATAAGCTGGGTAGTCTTTTTCTATTAAATAAATTTTTGAAGACTCTTGAAGCTGTGGCAAAGCTTCTTTGTAATCGCCGCGATCACAATAAAGTTTTCCGATTTCGAATAACCGCACCGCTGAATTCATGAATAAACACCTTTGAATAGAGACCATTTCTTACAGAGTCTGAAATCGAAGGTCAATTAAGAAACATAAAAATAAATTTTAATCTTGTTAAGCAGTGGTAAAGATATGAATTCGCTAAGATATATCGAGTTTGAAAGGTTTTAATTTTTCTTACATTTGAGTTTAAATACTACTCAAAAACGAAAAATCCGATCCCTTTTTTAGTAAGGATCGGACTTTTTTGCTTACAAATTACTCTATCGACTAAGTTCTTAGTGAGTCGATGCGTGGATATGTTGGCCGGTGTAGTTGGCCTTAATTCCTAATTCTCGCTCTTGTTGGAATTTAAAAAGCTCTTTTGGATTTTTAATATCTAAAGCATTGATCAGAACTTGGTCGACATGATCGACTAGAATAATCTTTAGCTCTTTTAAAACTTCCTTCGGAATATCTTTTAAATCCTTTTCGTTTTCTTTCGGACAGATGATTGTTTTAATTCCACCGCGATGAGCCGCCAGAATTTTTTCTTTCAATCCACCGATCGGTAAAACTTTTCCGCGTAAAGAAATTTCACC
>JAYTHR010000305.1:0-1207 GCA_043732425.1 Bdellovibrionales bacterium | reverse complement strand
CTTTTTCCTTTCAGTCCGCACTCACAAAACGAAAAGCGCAGATATCTAGGATGGTAGCAATTGGTTTGCCAAAAAAAGTATTGGAAAAAGGTTTACTTTTTTTTAGTAATCACCTTATTCGCTAAAGCCCCTTTCTTAGAGCTCGAGGGAACAAATTCACTTTTGATCAATTCTTTATTTTGAACTTTTTCAGTTTTCTTTTTTGTTTTGTGATATCCCGGAAGTTTTTTTGCCGCGGGACTGACGGCCAGCTTTAATCCGCTGGCAATCGCCTTATGAAAGGCTTTTCGACCCTGTTTATCAAGTAGTTTTTTTTCTCTGAAAAAATTGGCCCATTGAAATTCTGAAAACGTGGCATCTGAGTTTTCATAACCCCCTTCTTTTCGAACCATCCACGCTAAACTGCGATAGGGGTCGTCCGCAAGACCTCGAATATCCATCGGTAAGTAAAGTGGATTTCTGGGCCCATCTCCGAACTGATCATACAAATAGGAGAAGTTTCTGGTGGCCATTTTTCTCCAAAATTTTAAATAACTCAGTTTGCTATTAGAAAGATCTTTGACAACTTCGACGCATACGCGATTAACTCCGGCATGCCAGCACGCAAATAAAAAATGGTGGTGGTCAATCACGCAAAGTTCTCCCCACGGAGAGATCACAACGGGAACGGGAGTTTTCTGAATATGCTTTAAAAGTTTTTGGCGTCCTAACTTTTTAAGTTCCTTAACTTTGTATTCGACTTCCATGAAGCCGATAGCGAATTGACTGGGTTTTAAAGCTAAAATTGGCTGATATTTTTTTATTTCCATTTTTTGATAGCTCCTTTTTTTAAATCTTAGCAATTTGTCCTTTTATTGCCTAGCAGGAAGATGATGCTTTTTTTGCTGCCATTATCTTTTTTACAGTGCCGTTTTTGGCGCTTTTTCCCACGTGAGCCTTCCTCTGAACTCAGTACCTTTAAAGTGTCATTGTTTTGAACATATAATTACTACAGCTGTCCAAATCATAACAGCTAGTGGTCAAAACTAGGATGGGTTAAGGTGGGCCCTTGAAAGTAGGTTTTATTATGAAGCCCCGTCGCTCTCTGACTGTCCTAATCTGTGTAAGTTTAATATTTTTAATTCTCAGTAAAAAAGCTTTCGCGGAATCTTACCTCGAGCAAGACACTAGGTCGATGGCCGAAGAATTTACGGACCTTTTTAATCAA
>JAYTHR010000304.1:0-1209 GCA_043732425.1 Bdellovibrionales bacterium | reverse complement strand
AGCAGGATGCTCGTACGGATTCTAAGTTGGCTCCGCAGGGTGATGCTCCGGGTATTGGTGTTAATCCGGTGACTGGTAATAGTGGGGGCGGTGGTGGTAGTGGCGGTGATGGAGCCGGTGCACCGACGGCTGATGCTGGTGGTGAGCCTGCTGAGAAAAATATGGGATTGATGGGCATGGTTAAAAGTGCTGTCGGAAATATGTTCGGAAGTAAGCCGGGTTCGGCTGCAAATAATAAAACTCCGAATAAAGGTTTGCCGGGTTACGACGTTGATAAATGGCGACCGCGCGGGCTTGCAAGTACGGGTTGTAACGTGAGTCAGATTCGTTGCAAGAATGAAGATATTTTTAGTATCGTGAACAAACGCTACTTAAATAATGAAATGTCATTTATTCAGAACCCCTAATTTATTTATGAATTAGGGAATGTAGAATCTGTACCGCTTGGTCTTTTTGACTTTGCGGAAGAATAAGATTGATGTTTTTTGTGGTGATAATCACTTGATCTTGGGAAATAGCCGATGCCCTTAATTTTTCTAGGACAGATACCTGAATCATCTTTGTGGGGCTATTTCTGCAAGTCAAAGAAACAGAACACAAATCGTTTTTTTGCAATTCAAAGTTTGAATCCTTAAAATTTACTTTTTCGATTAAATCTAGATTTTCTTTTGGTCCTGAAACGTAAAAGACATTATCTTGAACGTGTAAAATTTCGGGTGACGCAATCTGATGGCGGTTAATAAAACTGAAAAAGCCCGTCGCCAAATTTTCGACGGCTTGTTTTGTTTTAAACTTGTAGACCGCCGAAAAACTATTTACCGCTAAAAAATTTTGCTCCGAGTGAAGTTCTTTTTCTGAGATCACGGTTCCGCTTGATTTTTCATTGGCAGCTGAGCCCACAAACAGGGTTACTTTTTTCGCGTGGGCCATGGCTACGGATTTGTGATGCAAGACTTTGGCTCCCCATTTTGTCATTTCTAAAAGGTGGTCATAATTTAAATTTGAAATTGGTTTTGAGTTCGTGACAACTTTGGGATCTGCCGAGTAAATGCAATCGACGTCTTTTAAAATTTCGCAACGATCAGCTTTCAAGTAGCCCGCCATCGCCACGGCTGAGGTGTCAGAACCACCGCGGCCTAACGTTGTGATTTCTTTGGTCTGCGGAGAAACTCCCTGAAAACCTGCAAGAATCACAACTTTATTTTGTTT
>JAYTHR010000303.1:0-4357 GCA_043732425.1 Bdellovibrionales bacterium | reverse complement strand
AGCTGGCTGCACTTTTACATGATATCGGGCACGGCCCGCTTAGCCACACGACTGAGCTCGTGATGCCGCAGTTATCAAAATTAAAAATAAAAATATATGCTGACCAAAAGATTGATCAAACACGACAAGCTAATCACGAAGACTACACGATAAAATTTGTAACAGACTCCGTGTTAGCAGATATTATCAAAAAATATTTTCCAGATATTTTGCCAGAACACGTGGTTTACTTGATTGATAAAAATTTGCAGTGCGATGAATCTTTATTCACGGAAGGTGGAATTAATTTTCGCCCACTACTAAGCCAAATCGTCAGTTCCGAATTAGATGCCGATCGTATGGATTACTTAGAACGCGACTCTTTTTTCTGCGGAATTAATTATGGAAAAATCGATAAGGATTGGCTTCAGCAAAACCTAACTTTGCACATTGTAAAAGAAAATGCGTATTTAGCGCTTAATCGACGCGCCCTTTACGCCTTCGATGACTTTTTAATATCGCGGCACCATATGCATTTGATGGTCTATTTTCACCACAAAAGCATAATCTACGAAGAGATGCTGAATCGTTATCTGACATCGCCCGACTGTAAATTCTTTTTGCCGAGCGATTCTAATGATTATATCAACTATACCGATTACAAATTGTACGAGCACTTAGACACCGTTGATAATCCATGGGCGCAGCGAATTTCTCAAAGAAAGCCTTTTCGCGTGGCTTTAGAATTACACAACCAACCCCTAGCGCGCATCGAAAACATTAAAAAACTATTTTCTGAAACCAGCGTAGATACAATCCATTCCAGTTCGAATGTTCGCCTTTCAAAATACCATTCGACGAATCCAGATGAAAATATGAATATTTTTGTCGTTGATCAGTACGATCGTTGGGATATTCCTTCGCCTGTTGATCTGGCCACCCAAATATTTCAAAAATACGAAGGCGAACGAGTCATCGATCGCTTCTACGTCGCGCCCGAAAACTACGAGCAAATTAAAAAAATATTGAACGAAGTTCGCTATTAGTATTTTCTAAGGAAGCTTTGTGAAAATACTGAGTCCCGAAAGCCTTTCGATTTCCTGTACGCTGACTTTGTAGGCTTGCCAATCATTCCAATCTTCATTTTCGCTGATAAAAGGTATACACGACTGGGGGCCTTGCCCCAGATGCGGCTGACTACCGTCACGATTACGGTTCGGCATCATAACCGCTATGACCGGAGTCGCAGGGTTAATTTCCTGCCAGGACTCTTCCTCATTTAAGATCCATAAAATTTTAAATTCGGCAGATGGAATTAAAATATTTTTTAATGGCCCGATGGACCCGAACTCTTCACTGTAAATCGGACCGGCGATAATAAAAACTTTCTTATTATTTCCGCGAACTAGATCTCGCGTGTATTTCTCGAGATGCTCCCAGATGACCCGATTTAAGAAAGGAGTTTGCGGAACAATATTGCTCATAAGGAATGTGATTTGATTGTTTGCATGAGTATCCGTTCGATCCGCTGATGGAACTTGGTGTCCGCGATCAAAGCAACTATCTACAAATTCTGCGGGATCGACCGCTTTGTACTGGGAATCAGCCTGAGCTAAATAGCGTTCTAATTCGGCATCGACAAGAAAAAATCGAGATCGCCCTGCGTTTCCAATTTGACTAGCGTCTAATTCCCAGGCGACCCAGTTCGGAGCCCGACGTTCTTTATTATAGGATATAACGTATTGATCTCGAGATATAATGATCTCTGGAATATTTCCGGTTGGCATAAAGCCTGCTAAATTCTTATTTTCTTGAAGTGTAATTCCAAGAACCGCTTCAACATGGGCTGATGCCGCAGCAGATTGAAGTAGACATGCCATTAAGATGATGAATTTAGACTTAGATTTAAACTTAGATTTAGACTTAGACTTAAAAATAATTCGACTTTTGAAATCAGTTTTAACGATCGACATTTTTTCTCCTAGGACGCCGAGGCGACGCCATTTTGCTTTGTTTAATTCGGACAAAGCAATACAGATGCCGCCGCTAGATCAACCTGACGCTAGGAGAAATTTTTTATAAGCGCTCAATAATAATTGCGATTCCTTGTCCACCGCCGATGCATGCGGACCCTAATGCGTACCGAGCTTGTCGACGTTGCAGTTCATACACTAAGTGATTCATGATTCGTGTTCCTGAAGCGCCTAGCGGATGTCCGACAGCGATAGCGCCTCCGTTCACGTTCGTTTTTTCTGGATTTAATCCCAATTCTTTTTCGACAGATAAATACTGAGCCGCGAAGGCTTCATTCACTTCAACAAGGTCCATCTGTTCCAATTTCAAACCGGCTTTTTCAAGTGCTAAACGAGCCGCTCCGACAGGACCAATTCCCATAATTTTAGGATCACACCCGACAACGCCCCAAGAAACTAACCGCGCTAACGGCTTGTAACCTTTTTCTTTAGCAAAGCTTTCACTACAAATTACAGAACATGCGGCGCCATCAACAATTCCCGATGCCGTCGCTGCGGTTACTAGGCCTTCTTTTTTAAAAAGCGGCTTCATCGTCGCAATTTTATCGTACGTGGCATCGGGCTTTGGATGTTCATCTTTATCAATAACAACCGCACCTTTCTTCGTAGTCACTGTCACGGGTGTTATTTCTGCGGCGAATAAATTTTTATCTAAGGCAGCTTTATAACGCTGCTGAGATTTTATCGAGTACTCATCACACTGAGCCCTCGTAATTTTATAAATTTCTCCTAAATTTTCTGCGGTGATCGCCATCGGAGTTCCTGCGTAAGCGTCTGTAAGTGACGCGGTCATCACATCCTCGAGTTCAAAATTTCCCATGCGAAGTCCATCGAAGCGAACCTTGCGGGCGACGTAAGGAATCTGCGACATTTGTTCGACTCCACCCGCCAAAATGCACTTGGCACTTCCGGATAAAATCATTTCTGCAGCATTAATCCAGGATTGAAAACCTGAACCGCAAAGTCGATTCACGTTGTAGGCTCCGACGTTGACTGGAATTCCGATTTTTAAACCTGTGTGTCGGGCGTGGTAGGCTGCATCTGAAGCACTTTGCACTACATTCCCGATGATGACCTGGTCAATGTGTTCGGGCTTTACGTTTCCAGCCTCTAATGTAGCGCGTCCCGCTGCGACTGAAAGGTCTGTCGCCGAGATATCTTTCAGCGAGCCGCCAAAGGATCCAAATGCTGTTCTTTTTCCTGAAATAAAAACTATTTTTTCCATATATATTCCAAACCTTTTTGTTTTGCGATAGATTAAATTTATTCAAACCTATCAGCAAGGAGATTTTATGAATGTACTCGTGATTGGCTCTGGGGGTCGAGAACACGCCATCGTAAAAAGTCTGACAGAGTCTGAAGTCGTCACAAAAATTTTTACTTCTCCGGGAAATGCTGGCACCGCACAAATCAGCGAAAATGTTGTGCTTGATTTGACTCAGCACCAAAGCATCGTTCAGTTTTGTCAAATACAAGCTATCCATTATGTTTTCATTGGCCCTGAACTCTATCTGGTTGATGGCTTAGCCGATTCACTCCGCGCAGCAAATGTTTTAGTTGTTGGACCTTCAAAGGTAGCATCAAAATTAGAAGGCTCAAAAATTTTTGCTAAAGAATTTATGAAAAGTGCCGGAGTTCCTACGGCTGAAGCAGTTGTTGTTGACTCTGTTTCGTCCACTTTGCAAGCGGCGAAAAAAATGAAGGCCCCTTTTATTTTAAAAGCTGATGGGTTAGCTTCGGGTAAAGGCGTATTTATTTGTAAGTCAGAAGAAGCTCTTGAAGCGGCTGCTCAGAAACTATTTGTTGAAAAAGTTTTTGGAGCGGCTGGCCAGCATGCACTTCTGGAACAAAATCTACCCGGAAGCGAGCTCAGCTTCATGGTTTTGACAAATGGAACTGATTACCAAATGCTACCGATCGCTCAAGATCATAAACGATTATTAAATAAAAATCTTGGCCCCAACACCGGGGGAATGGGAACAATTGCACCTATTCAAATACCGGGGGCTTTACACTTAAAAATAATTCAGCAAATCGTTGAGCCGACCATCGCGCAAATTAAAAAAGAAAATCTTTTGTTTTATGGTGTTTTATTTGTAGGGATTATGGTCGTCGCGGATGAGCCTTACGCCTTAGAATACAATGTGCGCTTTGGTGACCCTGAGACGCAAGTTATTTTGCCATTAATAAAAAATGATCTTGGGAAAGTATTTTTTGAATTAGCCCAAGGTCAGTTACAGAAGTTAGAGTTTAACAAGAACGTTGCGGTCTGCATTGTTAACGCGGCGGCTGGTTATCCTGAGCCCCCAACAAAAGATGTTCAAATTCAAATTCCAGACTACTTG
>JAYTHR010000302.1:0-4359 GCA_043732425.1 Bdellovibrionales bacterium | reverse complement strand
ATCTCGCCGTTTTCATTGTACTGGGGCAGTAACATTTTTGATTTGATCTGAATCAGCGTGGAAGCCATCGCGATAAAATCTCCGGCCACTTCCAGATCAAATTCTTTAATCAGTTTAATAAAATCTAAGTACTGCTTGGTGATTTCAACGATATTGATATTAAAAATATCCATCTCTTCTTTACGAATTAAATAAAGAAGTAGATCTAGTGGGCCTTCAAACTGCTGTAACTGAACTCGGATGCTACTCATGAGGTATTTACCCTAACTTCATATAATCTTTGATGATCTTAATATTCTTCGCCGCCGTAAAACGAGCTTTTTCAGTGCCTTTGTCTATGATTGAATCAAGCAGTTTGGGGTTATTCAACAATTCTTTTTTCTTTTCGCGCGGAATTTTAATTAACTGCTCGATATTGCCACAAAGCTTGGCTTTACAGTCTCCGCAACCAATCCCGGCGGTTGTGCAGCCTTCGACGACCCACTTCTGATCGTCCGGTGTAGAAAATAATTTGTGATACGTGTACACGTTACAGATCGAAGGATTCCCTGGGTTTTCACGTAAAGCCCGGGCTGGGTCCGTCACCATAGAATTTACTTTTTTCTTTAAAGATTTTTCTTCTTCAGCCAGTAAAATCGAATTCCCGTAAGACTTTGACATCTTCCGACCATCCAGCCCCGGAAAAGAAGGAGTCTCTGTCAGTAAGGCTTTGGGCTCGGGAAGTTTCCCGGAATAAATATGATTAAAGCGGCGAATAATTTCCCGGGTCAGTTCTAAATGAGAAACCTGATCCGCGCCCACCGGAACTAAATCTCCGAAATAGATCGCGATATCTGCAGCCTGTAAAACCGGATACGCAAAGCGCCCTAAATTATGAGTATCACTGGCTTTCGCTTCGTCTTCGGCATCTTTCCACGTTGGCACGCGCTCGAGCCAACCCATCGGAGTTAGGTTAGAAAAAATCATGAATAATTCGATATGCTCGGGGATTAAAGATTGAATAAATACAGTGTTTTTTTCGGGATCGATTCCCCACGCTATCATTTCGGCAAAGATATCCCGATTCCACTTTGCAATTTCGCTTGCCGATTTGTAAGCGCTAGTCATTCCGTGCCAGTCCATCACCCCAAAAAAACAGTCGTGCTCTTTTTGAAGTTCCAGACAATTACTAAGCCATCCTAAGTAATGACCAAGGTGAAGAGCACCGGATGTGCGCGTTCCACTCATGACTCTCAAAGAAAGGCTCCGGCCCGGACGATGTCCATTAAACCTGATAGAATAAAATTAATAGGTCCACTTAATAATGAAAAAGCCCCCGTAACCATTAAGCCCAACAAGATCATGCTGGAAATATTCTCGTGTTTTTCAAGTTTATAATTGATCGAAGCGGGTAAAAATCGGGCTAGGACTTTGCCCCCGTCCAGCGGATGAAGTGGCAACATATTAAAGATCGCTAAGATCACGTTTATTGAAATAAAGCTTTGCGCAATTAACAGTACAGTCCGCTGGTAATCGCCTAAAAAATCAAAGCGAATGGCGATGATCATAAAAAATGTCGTCAAAAGTGCCAATAAAATATTTGAAGCAGGCCCTGCAAGCGCAATCCAGAACATATCGGTCCGCACATTTTTTAAGTTTCTTGAATTCACCGGAACGGGTTTCGCCCAACCAAACAACAAGGGGATTCCCGTAATGATTCCCAGAATAGGTAAAAAAAATGTTCCCACCATATCGGCGTGAGCCATCGGGTTCAGGGTTAGGCGTCCCATTTGTTCTGCCGTGTTGTCTCCTCGCCACTTAGCGACTTGCCCGTGGGCGTATTCGTGGAAGCACAATGCAAATAAAAAAGGGACAAATTTGATGGCTAAATTTGCACCGATCTGTTCGATATCCATATTCATAGAACTCTACGGTAACAAAGATAAGACCTATGTCGAGAAAAACTTTTTAATTGCGTGCCGAATGCTCAGATCCTGTCTGGTCACAAAGTCTTTGTTTCACTGAAGATAATGCAATCAGTCACTTGATCTCTAGAGGACATATAGCTTATTTTAGAATTTCTTTATTTAACCACCAGGAGTTCACCTATGACATTAGAAAATGCTCGTCCAGCTTTAACGACTTGGTCTGAAGATGAAATCGCATTTCGTGAAGCGATTAGGTCCTTTGCCGAAACAGAAATTAAACCCCACGTGAATAAAATGGATGAAGAAGCCCAGATGCATCCTGAAATTGTAAAAAAACTTTTCGAAATGGGCCTCATGGGAATTGAGTCTCCGGAAAAATATGGCGGCGCCGGCGCGACTTTTACGATGGCGTGTATCGCGGTCGAAGAAATTGGTCGCGTGGATGGATCGGTCTCGGTTCTTTGCGATGTGCAAAATACGCTTGTGACCAACGCAATTTTAAAATGGGGAAACGACGCTCAGAAAGAAAAATATTTACCGCGACTAGCTCGCGAGTGGGTCGGTGCTTATTGCCTTTCGGAATCAAATTCAGGATCTGATGCTTTTGCCTTAAAATGCCGGGCTGAAAAAAAAGACGGTCACTGGCTTTTAAACGGAAGTAAACTTTGGATCACGAATGCTAAAGAAGCTTCTTTTTATATTGTTTTCGCAAATATGGATATTTCTAAAGGATACAAAGGCATTACAGCTTTTATCGTTGAAAAAGGTTTTAAGGGATTCACCGTTGGAAAAAAAGAAGACAAATTAGGAATCAGAGCCAGCTCAACATGCGAACTTATTTTTGAAAACTGCGAAGTCCCAGAAGCCAACGTGATTGGTGAAGTTGGTAAAGGCTACAAGATTGCGATTGAAACATTAAATGAAGGACGCATCGGCATCGGAGCGCAGATGGTCGGGATTGCGCAAGGGGCTTACGACGCCACCCTAGCCTATATTAAATCTCGTGAACAGTTCGGTAAAGCGATCGGCCAGTTTCAGGGCGTTCAGTTTCAGTTAGCGCAGATGCGCTTAGAATTGGAAGCCTCTCGTTTGATGGTCTACAATGCGGCCCGATTAAAAGACGCGGGCCTTGATTTTATTGAGTCCGCCGCGATGGCTAAATTGTATTCGTCAAAAGCGGCCGAAAAAATCACATCTATGGCGATTGATCTTTTTGGCGGCAATGGCTTTACCAAGGAATATCCCGTCGAAAAATTCTGGCGCGATGCTAAAATTGGTCAAATTTACGAAGGCACTTCGAATATGCAATTACAAACGATTGCAAAAATGGAAATGGAAAAAAATTAAATGCTGGTTCTAGAAAAAAAGAACGCCAGCGTGATCGTCACCGGAGCCAGCTCAGGAATCGGCGCCGAAATCGCTCGCGAATTTTCTAGAAATAATTATTACGTTTTTTTGCTCGGAAGATCAGAACAAAAATTAAAGGAAGTTCAAAAAACCTGCACGGGCCCCACTGAGATTTTAGCGTTTGATATCCGGGATATAAGTTCTTTCGAAAAACTAATTTTGACGGCGTTAGAAAACAAACCCCCTTTAGAAGTTTTAATTAACAATGCGGGAATTTATCACCAACAAGAATTTTCCCAGACTTCAGATGCAGCCTGGGAAGATCAGTTTGCGGTGAATCTGATGGGGCCTATTCGCTTAGCGCGAATACTATGGCCTATTTTTGTAAAAAACAAAAAGGGAAATATTTTAAATATTTCGTCCACTTTAGGACTAAAACCAGCGCCCCACACTTCGGCATATTCGGCGATAAAGGCAGCTCTTAATAATTGGACCTTAACTTTAGCCCAAGAAGGCGGGGCCTTAAATATCCGCGCCAATGCCATTTGCCCTGGTATCGTTGATACGCCCATTCATTCTTTTCACGCCTTAGAAGAAGTTACCAAAAATAAAGTGCTGCAGAACTTAACGTCGATGCAACTCCTGTCTTCTGTTGGAAAACCAATACACATCGCTAAAGCCGCATACTTTTTGGCCAGTGATGACTCCGTATGGACTACCGGAGCAATTCTTTCAGTCGACGGTGGGATCAATATCAAATGATAAGGATCCTTGTTTTAAAATCCCATTTCAGTTCGGCGCATCTTTATAAAAATGAGGATTTTTCGACGGCAGAAAATAAAAAATATTTTGGACGTTGCTTCACCGATTTTGGCCATGGTCACAATTACTGTCTTGAAGTGGGTTTTCAAATGAAACTTTCTTTTTCAGAACAAGATTTGTTTCAGCAAAAAACGAAACTGCAGCAGGCTATTGAAAAACTAACCAGCCATTTAGACCACGAACATCTTAATTTCGCCATTCCCGAGTTCAAAAAGGTAGTTCCCACGACAGAAAATATTTTGCTTTACTTCGAAAACAAAATTTCAAAACTTCGTTTAAGAAC
>JAYTHR010000301.1:0-4364 GCA_043732425.1 Bdellovibrionales bacterium | reverse complement strand
TATATTTTTTTGTGGAATGATAATTTTTGGCATACAAAGTCCGTATTTATTGTAATCATACTCTTTATGAATCGTATAGCCATTTTAGGAGCCAGCCGCGGATTGGGTTGGGCTTTGTATTCGAAATTTGCACAGACAGATAAAAATATTTCTTTTTTTCTAAGTTCTCGGAAAATAAATGAAAAGTTTAAAGCTTTAAGCGAACAAATTCCGATCAATGTTCAGGTCTACGCGCAAGATTTTTCTAAAACTCCCGTTGATTCTGATTTTTTAATAGCCCTGCAGAAGTTTCAGCCAACGATTCTAATTTACGTGGCCGGCGGTGGGCCTCACGGAGAATTTCAGACCAAAAAATGGAGTGATCATCTTTGGGCATTGAATACGACTTTTTTATATCCGGCAGAACTTCTTCATCATATTTTAGCGTCCTTAAGCTCATGGTTTTTTGTTAAACAAATAATCTTTGTTGGCTCTGCAGTCGCCGAGCAATCGGCAGATCCCAATGCGGCCAGTTACGCAGCTGCTAAACATGCGCTGAAAGGTTTGATTTCTTCGATTCAGCATGAAAGTGTCAAAAGTCCACAAATAGAACTATTTAGCCCAGGATATATGCAAACAGACATGCTGCCTGTCACAAGCTGGCCGATAGCTCAAGGATTGTCAGAAAGTCCTCGCTTAGTCGCCGAGAAGCTAATGACGGTCATAGAAAAAAACAATCAGCGTTAATAGTTACAGACTAGTTAAGTTAATCTATAGTTAACAAATATAAAATGAGGTTCCCATGGCTGACGTACAAGCAGATAAAAAAATCGAAGATGTCATTATTATTGGTTCAGGTCCCGCAGGATTAACCGCGGCAACCTACACGGCTCGTGCCCGTTTAAATCCCTTGATGATTGAAGGCGAAGAGGCTGGCGGGCAGCTGATGATTACAACCGAAGTTGAAAACTATCCAGGATTTGAACATGGCGTCACCGGGCCCGACTTGATTGCGGTTATGCGAAGACAAGCTGAGCGCTTCGGAACACGCTTCTTAACACGTAATGTTTCCAAAGTAGATTTCTCATCGCATCCGTACAAGGTGACCGTGGGAAAAGAAGAATTTTCGGCCAAAACAATTATTATTTCGACCGGAGCTAGCGCGAAACTTTTAGGTTTACCTAGCGAAAAACAATACATGAGTCGCGGAGTTTCAGCATGTGCAACGTGCGACGCCGCTTTTTTTCGTGATGTTGAAGTGGGTGTCGTCGGTGGCGGAGATACAGCGATGGAAGAAGCAACATTTTTAACTCGCTTTGCCTCTAAAGTTTATATCATCCACCGCAGTGAAACTTTTAAAGCCTCGAAAATTATGATCGAGCGCGCGCAAAAGAATCCTAAGATTGAATTTATTTATAATGCGGTAGTCGAAGAAGTTTTAGGCGATGGAAAATCAGTTACGGCGATTCGTTTGAAAGATACAAAAACGAATGCAGTCTCTGAAAAAAAATTGCAGGGTTTATTTATTGCCATTGGACATTTTCCGAACACAAAAATATTTAAAGGCTTACTGGATATGAATGATGCCGGTTACTTGGTAACCAAACCAGGAACAACATTCACGAATCAAGTCGGAGTGTTTGCGGCGGGTGATGTGCAAGACCCTTATTACCGCCAGGCGATCACCGCAGCAGGAACGGGCTGTATGGCCGCACTGGACGCAGAACGATGGCTGGAAGCCCAAGGACACTAATCATGAGCAAAAAATTTATCACCAATGACCTGATCAAAAAAATTGAAAAACTGACGAAGCAAAGAATGGCCGAGCAGCCTATTGTCAGCTTAGATCAGTTTCGAGACGCCAAACAGAAGATGCACCCTGAAGTTATTTTAGTGATCGAAGATGACGAAACTCAAAGGCAGTCCTTAAAGCGAATTTTGGAATCTAGTGGCTACCAAGTGAAACTAGCAGCAGATGCGGCTGAACTGACGCAAGTTCTAGATGAAGATAATCAAATACATTTGATTATGATGGATGTCGGACTTCCATGGATCAACGGGTTCGAGCTAGCGCAAATGATGAAAGATCACCGGGATTTAAAAAAAATTCCGTTGGTATTTCTTTCAGCGCAGGCGGATGAAAAAGATTTTGAAAAGGCCCGGGAAGTCGGTGCCGATGACTATATTAAAAAACCATTTGATATTGAAAAATTAAAGATTCGGATCAGCGAGTTGTTGGCAGAAAAAAAGTAACCGCTAAAAATAAAAAAAGAGCCGGGGAGAAGCCGACTCTTTTTCTGAAAAGAATTTAGAACAAGACTAAAATTAATTACCAATCGCTAGATTTGAAATACACTTTGTTTGTGAATTTCCGCTGATAAATGGCTGATTGTTAATTGAAACGCGAGTCAGACTTGGCGCTACCATGTCTAAAGTAAATTTTTCGACATTGTAACCGTAGTTATTTGTTGTTTGGTTCATGTTACTGATGGCTCCGCCCACCGCGACGTACACTGAACTTGTGGAAGCATCATACGTTATTGCAGAAGGTGCCCAGACAACAGATTCATCACGCCATAAAATAACGGGGTTGTTAACCGTAGCTGCGGTGTCTGATGTTTCAGTGACATCCCACATAACGACACCATAGTTGAAGTTAGTGTTGTTATCAAATTGTGTGTTGATCGAAGAGGAATAGGTTACCAGGAGTTTGCCCGAGGTTACTGCGGGCGCTGGTGTAGGAATGTAAACCATGCTGGTTGGTGAAGCTCCTGTAGCAGCGAAAGTTAATGGTCCTAACACATTAGGTGCATTCGTATGAGCCACTGTCGAAAGTCCGCCGGCAGGTGTTGAACCAGCGCAGTCTGCAGCCGTGGCCGAAGTTAATCCGGATCGTTGCACGATACCAATATTATTTACAGCGGCTGTAGCTCCGGCATGAAGGTAGACGAGTTTACCCTGGTTAGCATTTGTGAATGGGGTCAAGATACCCACGCTTGAAATGAAAGTCGCTACGGCAGAAAAACATGTTCCTGTTGCTGCAGCTGGATTGATCCAAGGGTTTACTCCGCCTTTTGCTACACGAGCACCGATCGAAGTTACTTTTTCTGCGGCTACTGATTTACTGAAAATCAAGCCACCGTCAGAGTCTAAAGCCATGGAACGAGTAATATTAGTAGCCGCCGGAGTAAAAGCAGCGGGGTCATTTGCGTAAGTAATGTAAATGCCTGGATTGTTTTTCATAATTTTGAAAATTTTGCGGTCGCCAGTCGTCACTGAATTTTCAGTTAACATTAATATAGAATCGCCACGATCAATTAGAGATTGTGGCACTGTGTTCACGGAAACATTGGAAGCCACATTCAAATCTGTGAATGTTCCAGTCGACAGCCCCGAAGCCGTGCTCCACTTGCTAACAACGCGCGAAGCTGTTGTTTGCGTGTAGGTCGTTATTCCTGACCCTGAGTAGCAAAGGCCGGATGCCACATAAAGTGTCTTAGGCGCTGCTACAGAGGCGTCTGTTGATGATTTCGAACAGCCCACTGCTAGCGCCATGGCGGTCAGTGCGACTCCTGTTTTAATTACTAAGCTACGTCCCATATTTTTCTCCTCAGCTAAAAATCCATAGAAAAGTTTATTCTTTTCATTAGACTTAACGGTTTTGCTGAAATGGAACTTGAAAAAAAAATCATCACTAAGGGCCAACAATACCAAAACTGGACTTCCGTCTTAAGGTGAGACGCTTTTCTGACACTTATAAACAACAGACGGAACTAATATGGGAAAGCGGAACTCGAAATTGGACGTAGCAGGTAATTTGTTTTCTTCTTAAAGTATGAAGGAATTGTTAAAATATAATAAAATCATCATTTTACTACTGGGTATTTCCGTGACTCATTCTTCCCTGAAAGTTTGGGCCCAAGAAGGCAACAATGCATTTCAAGCCACCAAAGTGGGTTTGATTATGCAGCAGTACGTGGGTCCACGCGATAAGTCTTTCTCCGAAGGGGGAACTGGCTGCGGGGCCGAGCTTTCTATCGACAAAGGAAATACTTTTTTCAGATATTTTTTTAAAACGCGCATCATGACGTCTGAAAGTAAGCAAAACTTTTTGAATTCAGGCACCGAGTTTTTAGCGCCTTATAAATTTATTCAATTCGCACCGGAAGTTGGTCTTAGTTTTTATCCAACGTCGCGTCGGAGTAAGGGTCTCAACGTTTACCTTTGGGGAATCGGAACGGTCAGCTATAATAATTTAGAAATTTCAAATCTTCCGTCGCCGACACTAATTAATTCTAAAGACCAAGCGGTCGGGTACGGGTATGGATCCGGGGTGGGTTTCGAATTTATTTTAGGGAACGCCAAAAACAGCAGTTACTACATGG
>JAYTHR010000300.1:0-1215 GCA_043732425.1 Bdellovibrionales bacterium | reverse complement strand
TTTAAGCGCTCTTCCACGCGAATGATATTCTCGAATTGTCCGCTCCAGATTAAACTGTAGCCTGTCGGCAATTTTATTTTTGAATCAATCCATGATTTGGCTTCCTTGACGTAACTGCCGACATCACGATCGCCCGAATCAATATAAATAAATCCTGCTAACAAACCGTTTTCATTGCGAATCATCGAGGGCCCTTCGACCATCTTAATATCTGCGACCTGGGCAATCGGAATGGAAACCCCTTGCGGAGTGGAAACCAAAACGCGCCGAATCGCTTCGACCGTGTCCCGAAATTCGCGTTGATAGCGTACATTCACCGGATAGCGTTCGCGCCCTTCGATCGTGGTGGTGATGTTTTCTCCGCCGATGGCACTAGCCACGACCAGCTGGGCTTCTTCGACGGGAATTCCGTATCTGGCGAGCTCATCCCGATTAAATATAATATCCAAATAAAAACCACCGTTAGTTCTTTCGGCATATGCTGTCCGCGTTCCCGAAACTTTCTGAATACTTTTTTCAATATCTTCAGAAATTTCTTGAATCTTTTTAAGATCAGACCCCACCACTTTAATTCCAATAGGCGTGCGAATTCCTGTCGATAGCATATCGATTCGGTTCTTAATCGGCATGGTCCAAATATTCGGAAAACCGGCAAATTTTAATTTCTCGTTCATAGCCTCTTGCAGCTCGCTAAAAGAGCGATGGGCGGGACTGAACCAAGTGAACAGGGGATAGAAAAAATGCGGAAGCTTCGAATACCAGCGCGAAACCTCGGGCCACTGGGCCGCAGGCTTTAACACCACCGTCGTTTCGACCATCGAAAACGGCGCCGCATCCGTTGGAGTTTCCGCGCGCCCGGCCTTCCCGTAGACCGTGGCTACTTCGGGAAAAGATTTAATAATCGCATCTTGTTTTTGAATTAAACGTTTAGCCTCGGTCACGGGTAAACCCGGAAACGCCGTGGGCATATAAAGATAAGCGCCCTCATTCAGCGGCGGCATAAACTCAGATCCAAGTTTAAAATAAATAGGTAAAGTTAAAACTAAGAGAAGCAGCGCTGCGAGGACAGTTTCTTTTGAATGCTCTAGCACGTATTTTACAACGGGTTCGTAAACTTGAAACAATCTTTTACTGATGGGATGTTTTTCTTCGGGATAATACTCGCCAACAAAGGCCGCATTCAAACCCTTGTTGATTCCATTTTCAACACGCGGA
>JAYTHR010000299.1:0-4368 GCA_043732425.1 Bdellovibrionales bacterium | reverse complement strand
GGCGTTCCAGTTCTTTTTTGTCGTAGCTGACATCCGTTATTAATAAATCAATCTTAGTTCGACCTGTCGGCGAAATGTCTTTTTTATCCAGAAATTCAGTGCTACCAAATTTTCGCTTAAGTAAATCTGTTAATACTGCGTTTTGGCCTTCTTCACTGATATTAATATAAATTCTTATAGCGGAAAGGGTTGTCGACATTCTTCCGCGCCAAACAGCACTTCGAACTCGGTTTGTAGCGGCCACTAACTTTTTTCTAATCTGCCCAAGAACGGTAGCATTTATTTGGCAAAAAATAAGTTCGTAAAAGTCATTTTCGCTGGAAATCACTCGGGCCCAAACGTGCTGCGCTTTTTGATTTAAAAATAATGGATGATAGAACTTATAAACCTGGCCCACGATCAGCGGGAAAGTTTTATTTAATTTAAACCCAAATTCAGTCAGTTGAAGGGCTTTGAACTTTTTTAAGGATTCAATTTCTGATTTGGCTAACGTGGTATGCACATACTGAGTTTGCACACGTTGATTTTTTAGCAAAGCAAAGCGGGTGTGTTCTTTTAAAATGGTAGCATCAAAGGGTTTATAGATCAGGTTTTGGACGGGCCAGAGTTCACTATTTTTTGAAAATTTTGGATTATCAAATAAAGAGACTAGAATTTCACAGTCGGGATAAGTTGCTTTTAACTGCGTAATAACGTCGATGGGGTTAGCGCTCAGAATCTCAACCGGGACCAGGATCAGCGCAATTTTTTGAGCCTGATATTCGGGTTTTTGCCATTCGGATTTTAAAGACGCAAGATTTTCTTTAATCAATATTTTGTGATTTAAAGCTCTCGCAACATCGGTCCAGCTGTCAGTAATGTCTTTAACAGATTTTGGATCTGTTTCTATCGCTACAATAAATGCCATACAAAAATACTACAGGAGACAGTTTGATCTACCAACCAGTTTTTCGTCTCTTCTTTCGGCGAGATAACATCAGCTCGGTTTCTTTCAATTTTTCTGTCAGAAGATCCGGCTCTGAAGGTGTTTGATTTTTTTCGTTTTTATTCATAAATCCCTCGTGCCTTGAGGCAACGGCCCCAAGTTACCTCGAGGAATTTTTCTAGCCTAGACCAGTTTTAAGCTTTTGATAAAATGCATGAAGCCTGTTGCGGTTTCAAATTTACGCGAAAAGAGCTACGTGTTATGCTAGCGCAAAGCGTTGATAAGCGATTATTACAGCGTGATTCAGTCAAGAATCGATTAAAAAATAAGGTGTTTTGTCAATGAACAAGTTGTGAAACTCTTTAGAAGTCGAACCGCAATTACGGTAAATAGTTTTTCAGATCAGAATAACCACCGATTAAAATGCCATTGTGGAAAATTTGTGGATACGTGGGCCAACCACTCCACAGTTTGATGGCTAATCTCAATTTCCAAAGCGAAAAGTAGCTTCCATATTCTAGGCTGTGGAAAGAAATATTTTTTGCGGCTAAATATTTCTTAGCCGATTTAACGACCGGGTTCTGAGCCATTCCGACAATTACCCAAGCATTTTGCTTTATCGCTAACTCAATATCTTGAATCGTAGACGTGTGAAAGTCTTCTATCGCTTTCTGGGCCGCCGGATGAACTTGCACTGAGGATAATATTTTTCGCATAGATATTCTTTCTTGTCGTTTACTGAGTAATAAATTGCCGTTGTAGAAGTTGATAGTAAAGTCCGTTTTTATCGGCGGTCAACTGTTCATGCTTTCCGCTTTGCACGATTTGACCATGATCCAAAACAAAAATCTGATCCGCGTCCTTGACTGTCGCTAAGCGATGAGCAATCACGACCGTCGTGCGGCCCTTCATCAGCCGCTGCAAAGCCTCTTGCACTAAATATTCACTAGCGGTGTCCAAATTACTTGTGGCTTCATCCAAAATAAGAATCTTGGGATTCTTTAATAGGGCTCGTGCAATGGCGACACGTTGCTTTTGGCCACCGGAAAGTTGTATACCGCGCTCGCCGACTTGGGTTTTAAAACCCTCTGGAAAAGATTCGATAAATTCTAGGGCATTTGCCGAGCGGGCTGCGGAAATTACTTCTTGATCCAAGGCGGTTGGCCGTGCATAGCGAATATTTTCTTCAATCGTGCTAGAAATTAAAACCGGTTCTTGCGAGACGATGCCGATTTGATCTCGGATCCAATTTAATTTTAAAGTTTTTAAGTTGTGCCCATCAATCAGAACGTCCCCAGAATCGGGATCGTAAAAGCGGGGGATAAGACTAGAGACCGTCGTTTTCCCACCGCCAGAACCGCCGACGAGGGCAATAACTTGTCCGGGTAAAACAGTGAAATTTAAATTTTTTAAAACCGGCAAATCTGAGCGGGTTGGGTAACTAAAGAAAATATTTTTGAATTCAATTTTCCCATCTAACACAGGAAGAACTTCGCCAGAGTCAGTCGTGGTTGCTGGTTTGTCCAATATTTCGAACACACGTTGGCTGGCGCCAACTCCGGCCATAATGTCTCCCCAAAGGCTTCCCAAGCTTCCTACGCCAATGGCGACAATCATCAAATATAATAAAAACTGGGTCAGATCTCCGATAGTCATTTGGTTCAGCACCACTTCGCGGCCGCCGTACCAAAGCACAAAGCAAACGGCAGTAAAACCCATGACCATCGCCAAAGTCATAAATTCACCGATGGCCCGGATGCGTCCTTGCGCTTTTCCAAGAGCTAAACTTAAAGCCTTTTGATAGCGGGTGGTTTCGGTACTTTCCTGAACGAAGGATTTAACCGTGCGCACACCGGAGATTGTTTCTTCGGCGACGATACTCGCATCGGCTAGGGTAGATTGAAATTCTTTAGAAATTTTGCGAATTTTTTTTCCGAACAAAGCAGCCATCAGAGCCACCGGTGGAATCAGTAAAAGCATCATGGCTGATAATTTCCAAGATGTGTAAAACATAAAAGCAAATCCGCCAATGACCTGACCTAGGTTTCTTAAACCTTGGGACACATTCACGCTGACCGTATTTTGTAGGGTCGTGCAGTCCGAGGCCAGACGACTCATCAGTTCGCCCGTGCGGTTAAAATCAAAAAAGGTAATATCCTGGCGAAGAATTTTTTCGTAAAGATCTTGGCGTAAACGAAGAACGATGCGTTCTCCGCTGAGAGTAAAATAGTAATAACGTAAACTGGATGTGACCGCTTGAACGATGAAGGCCAAAAGTAGAAATAAAACAACTTTATTTAGAAGATCGTAGTTTTTGGGTTGAAGAACATTGTCGACCATCCAGCGAACCATCTGGGGGTAAGCCAATCCGGCCGAGCTTGATAAAATTAAAAACAAAAGACCGAGGAGGATCCCTTTTTTCTCTGGTTTTGCAACCGCGTAGAATCTTTCCCAGGTCGTTTTGTCTAACTTCATTTTAAACAACACTATTTTTTAGCTGTTTTAAATGTATCGCTTAAGAAATCTTGCGCCGCTTGAAAAGATCTTTTATCCGAAGCTTCGTTGTAAGCGGCTCCTTGAGTAATGTCTGTTCCCGCGCCCACTTCTGTAAACGAGTGAACCGTGCCACCGTATTTTACTAATTGATAATCCACTTTATTTGTTTTCATTTCTTCTTCGAAAGCCGCAACATCTGTTGGTGCTACGTACGGATCAATGGCGCCGTGTAAAGCCAAGACCGGAGCTTTAATATTTTTTCCATCTGCCGGAACGGGACTGTCTAAGCCACCGTGGAAAGAGACAACAGCCGCTACGGGAGCTCCGCTACGTGCTAATTCAAGGGCTCCTGTGCCACCGAAGCAATAACCGACAACGGCGATTTTCTTTTTATCTACGTCGCCTGATTTTTCAAGCTGCTCGAGCGCTAAATTTAAACGCTCGCGAAATAATTTACGATCTGTTTTGTAAATAGTCGCCTGAGTTCCGGCTTCTTTGGCGTCTTTAGGGTGAACGCCTTGACCGAAAATATCAGCGGTAAAAACCGTATAACCTAGTTTTGCAAATCGTTCTGCTTGGTGAACGGTCTCATCTGTGACGCCTTTCCAGTTAGGGACCATTAAAATTCCGGGCATTCCTTTTTTTGTTCCTTCTTGAGAAACAAGAAAGCCTTCAAAGCTTTTGCCTTTATTCGAGTAAACGATCGTTTTTTTGTTTATTTTTAAATCGGCTGAAGCTAGTGACGATACCAGCGCGCACGAAATAAAAAGTAGTGGTAATTTGAACATGAAAGACTCCTTTTTTTGGTGTTAAATTTCCGGTTGAAATCTTTCGATATAATGGCAGCGTTGACACAAATTTTCTACTAATTTATTTTGTCTAAAGCCTTTCAGTATGGATTGCGCACGGGGACTATTTAATATTTCAACAACAGACTGCTCCGTGAC
>JAYTHR010000298.1:0-1216 GCA_043732425.1 Bdellovibrionales bacterium | reverse complement strand
CAGCTAGCCAAGATGATTTAATTGTATGATACGATTTCTACCTCTACACGGAGGTAGAAAACATGATCGACCTACAAGTTCAAAAATCATTTATCCATTATTTTTCAATCTTACCCGATCCGCGGGTTGTAAACGATAATACGCGCCACTTTTTAATCGATATCATCACGATCTGCATCTGCGGCATTATTTGCAAATGTGAGACCTGGGAAGACATTGCCGACTTCGGCGAATCACGAGAAAAGTTTTTTAAAACATTTCTTTCACTGCCACACGGGATACCGTCACACGACACGTTTCGACGGGTGTTTATGTTAATTGATCCAAAAAAATTCAACGACTGCTTTATGTCGTGGACTCAGAGTATCGGGCAGAAAGTTTCAAAGGAAGTGATTGCGATTGACGGTAAAGCCGCTCGCGGGTCTTTGTTTCCAAGTCATGGTCAGCGCGCTATTCACATGGTCAGTGCCTGGGCCACAGAACGCAGCCTTGTGCTCGGTCAACTCAAAGTCGATGACAAATCAAATGAGATCACGGCGATTCCGGAACTTTTAAATTCGCTGGATATTGCAGACACGATCATCACGATCGACGCCATGGGAACACAAACAGAGATTGCGAAAACAATCATCCAAAAAAAAGCGGATTATGTCCTGAGCTTGAAAAAAAATCAGGGTAGTTTTTACGAGCGAGTCGAAGAAGCCTTTAAAAAAGGTCTTGAAACTAATTTAAAAAATATGGATTACACTTTTCACCAGACGAGAGAAGCGCAACACGGCCGCGTAGAAGAGAGAAATTGCTTTGTCCTGAACGACGTCAAATTTTTAAATCGCTCAGAGGAATGGGCCGGCTTTTCAAGTATTGGTTTGGTGGAGTCAATCGTGACCAGAAATAATGAAGTCACGATCGAGAAAAGATACTTTATTTCCAGCCTGCAGACGGATGCGAAAGATTTTGGTGCGGCGGTCAGAAAGCATTGGGGTGTTGAAAATAATTTGCATTGGGTTTTAGATGTTCAATTTAAAGACGATGCTTGTATAAAGAAAGAAAAAAACTCGGCCGCGAATTTTAGCTCGTTAAAGCGAGCGGCTTTAAATTTAATAAAGTCTGTGGACAAGAAATTTAAGATCAAAAAGAAAATGACTCTTGCGGCGTACGATGATCAATACCTGTTAAAAATCCTTATGGGAGACTGCGGCTAAGTGCGTACGCCCTG
>JAYTHR010000297.1:0-4371 GCA_043732425.1 Bdellovibrionales bacterium | reverse complement strand
TGTTTTAAAACTTCGGAAGCCACTTCAATCTGATGTGCTGACAAAACAATTTTTTCAAAAAAACTATATAAGTCTTCGATTGTTAAGGATGTAAGCTGTGAAATATTTTTCTTATTAATTAGAATCGTTTTCACCTCAGAGCGCAGTCGTGACCCATGGCATTCCGGACAAAGCCGAGGACTGCGGTAGCGAGAAATAAAAACGCGCACGTGCATTTTGTATTTCATTTGCTCTAAGTACTTAAATAAACCCTTCACGCCAAAAAATTCAGAGTTACCTTCCCATAAGGTTTCGCGCTCGGACTTCATTAATTTATTCCACGGTAGCTTTAAATCAATTTTTTTCTTTTTACAGTACGCGAACAGCGCTTTTTTATCTTGATCGGCACTGGGCATCGTAAAAGGATGTAATGCCCCCTCAGAAATAGAAAGATTGGGATTAGGAACAACTTTCGCTTCATCAATTTCTAAGATATTTCCAAAGCCCTTGCATTCAGGACAAGCGCCCATGGGTGAATTGAAAGAAAATAACTTCGAAGTGATAGGCGGCGGCGACCAACTGCAGATAGGACAGGCGGGATCTTCACTCAGTTTTAAAAATTCACCGTCAGTTGTTACTACAAATGCTTTTCGCGTTAATGTTCCAGATAAATATTTAATACTAGCTTCGTATGCTTGAGTCAGGGAATCCGTCAGGCGCCCTTTTTCTTCTTTATTAAACGACATGCGATCAATCACAATATAAAAGCTGTCGGCAGGTATTCCTTTTTTAACTTGCGCCGCTTCGGCGTAATCAACTAAAGGACCGACCTCGTAAGAAACAGGATCGGTTTTACTTTTACCTTTTTTTTCTTTAACCGTAGTCAGGCGCAGAAAGCCATCTTGTAATAATAAAGACAATAATTTTTTACCTTCAACGATGCGATTCTCTTTCGTGATTTCAACTAAAATATAGCCTCGCTTGTCGGCCATTTGTTCTAGGATTAAATCGGTCGCCTCGGTTGTTGAAATACGAGTCGCCGGAATATGATGGGTCGGGCAGTAAGGCACACCAATTTTTTCATAGAATAAGCGCAGATAATCAATTATTTCAGTGGCAGTACCCACAGTCGAGCGGCTAGATTTGACGGAGTTTTTTTGTTCAATCGAAATCGCTGGCGGGATGTTATTGATTCCTTCAATATCGGGTTTGGGGGCTTTATTTAAAAATTGCCGCGCATAATTCGACATACTTTCAATAAAGCGGCGCTGGCCTTCGGCGAATAAAGTTTCAAACGCTAAAGAACTTTTCCCCGAACCTGAGGGGCCGCAAATCACCGTTAATTTTCCAAGTGGAATTTTAACTTCGATATTTTTCAGATTATTTTGCTTGATGCCCCAAATGTGAATGTCTTTATTTTCTACGCTGTTACTTGCTTTATCTTTTACGCTGTTACTCATCTTATCTTTTACGCTGTTACTCATCGATATCCTGCTTCAAGTGATCTGTGGTTTCTTCAGATCGGCTTGCAGCAGCGGTTGGCTCGGTCCCATCGATATAGGCTTGAGTGATAACTCGCTTGCTAGCCGAGTGGGCTAGCTTACCACTGTCAGCATCGATTTTCACTAGTTTGACTCCGTCAGGCATAGGAAATGTGAGTATTGGCAAATTACGATGGGCTTCTTTCATATAATCCAGCCAAATAGGCAAAGCCGCTTTTCCACCAACTTCAGATCTGCCCAAAGTTTTTTCTTTATCGAAGCCCACCCAAACACCTGTCGCAATGTTTGGCGTGTAACCTAAAAACCAAGCATCCACATACCCATTCGTAGTCCCTGTTTTTGCAGCAACTTCTCGTCCTAGTTGAGCCGCTCGTGCGCCGGTCCCGTTCGGATCTTCAACGACGCCTTTAAGCATCGTGGTTAACACGTAAGCTGTCTGGGGTTGAATTAACTGATCGGGATTCGGGAAATAAAAAGAGTTTTTCTTTTGCGGAATCACTTCTGCTTCGCCCGCAGGTTTTTCAACAGCGGCCATTTGTTGTTTTTTTTCTAAAAAATCTTTTCGCTTTTCATCAAAATAATCATCTAAAGGCTTTATTTCGTCTAAGAAGCGCGAATCTAAAGAAACTGATTCCACCAAAGTATTTCCTTCGCGGTCGATCACTTTCTTAATCATTTTCGGCCGCGTTCGTAATCCCAAGCGACCAAATTCAGAAAAAGCTTTCGTCATTTCAAATAAAGTCAGCGAACTGGAACCAAGCACTAAAGTAAAATCCGGATTTAATTTTGAAAAAATACCTAAACGCTGCGCGAACTCTGTCGCGAAAGGAACACCGATATCTTCCATAATTTTAACGGCCGGAATATTTAATGATTTGATCAGAGCATTACGCATCGTAATTTCTCCGTTGTATTCACGCCCGTGATTGGACGGCTTCCAGGTTTTTTCATCGCCCTGGCCTTCTTCATCCGCTTGCTTATAAATCACCGGAGCATCAATAATTGGCGTCGACGGATTGTATCCTTTATCTAAAGCGGCGCCGTAGACTAAGGCTTTAAAAGCCGAACCAGTCTGGCGGGCGGCCTGAAGTGTCCGATTAAATTCATTGCGGGCGTAGCTGTAACCGCCGACCATTGCTAAAACATCCTCTGTCTGCTGATCAATCGATAACAAAGAGCCCTCAACGATTGGTTCCTGATCTAATTCTAAAGCCAAGTAAGGAGCCGCATCTGGAAGGGTCGCGCCTTTTTTAAATTTCGTTTTTTGCCACTGAAAATTTTCGCCCGAAATTTTAACTTGAATCACATCCCCTTTTTTTAAAGCTTGGGAAGGTTTTTTAATTAGGTCATTTTCTGATTTTTTTTCAAAATTGGGTTTCCGCGCCCAGGTCATTGACTCAAAATCAATAATACCTTTGGTTTCCGGAAGTAGGACTTCTACAAAACCATTAGCGTCATCGACGGTGGTGACAACGCCTTCATAAGTTGAAGCCACTTTTAGAAACGAAGGTAATTTTTCCGCGTGAAATATTTTTTGTGGATTTGTCTTCGAAGTTTTTTTACTCGCATGCCATTCAATTTGTGCGAAAGTGCCATCCGGCAAGATTGTGCGCTCGGGATTCGATTCATTAATTAATTTGTTTTTCTGTTTTTCTAGAACCTCAACTATCTTTTTTTCATCATCTAAGTGATTAATAGCGCCGCGAAAACCTTGGCGATGATCTAATTCCTTAAGGCCTTTAACAACGGCCAAGTTAGCCGCTTTTTGCGCATCCAAATCTAGCGAAGTATAGATTTTAACACCTTGATTTAAAATGACGTCTTCGCCCAATTGTTGAATCAGCAACTGGCGCACGGTTTCTAAATAAAAAGGAGCCATCTGCTCATAGTCTTCGATCAGATTAACTTTGATCGGAAGCTGGATCGCGGCCTCGGCTTCGTCTTTTTTAATAAAATTAACTTCAGCCATGCGGTGTAAAACATAAATTTGACGCTCTTTCGCGCGGGATGGATTTTTTACGGGGGAATATTCTGACGGAGCTTTCGGTAAACCGGCTAGCATGGCGGCTTCGGCCAAAGTCAGCTGCTTCGTTGATTTTTTAAAATAAGTTTGTGCGGCCATTTCGATGCCATACGCGCGCTGGCCAAAAAAGATTTGGTTCAGATACAAATAAAGAATCTCTTCTTTTTTTAAATTTCTTTCCATCTGAATCGCTAATAAAATATCGCGCATTTTTCTGGAAAGCGTTTTCTCATTCGTCAGTAATAATGTTTTTGCAACCTGCTGGGTGATCGTCGATCCCCCTTGTACGTTACGGCCGGCTTTCATATTGGCTATGGCCGCACGAAATAAAGCTTGCGGATTGATTCCGCTATGTTGAAAAAACTGGTCATCTTCCGCCGCTAAAAAGGCTTGAACGACATGCTTAGGAATGTCCGAGTAAGGGACGATGACTCGTCGTTCGCGGTAAAATTCACCAAATTTTTTATTATTACGATCGTAAACTTGCGAAACCAATAGAGGTTTGTAGTCTTCGATTTTAATAACTTCTGGTAATGATTTTTGAACCGATAAAAAAAGAAAGTAAAGACCGGCACAAGCCACCGCAAAAAGAGCGAAAAAACTAATTAAAACTTTTTTTAGCATAGATACTCCAGCGCTTGAAAATACCACCGTTTTTATACAGGGTCAGCACGCGCATCTACCAAGGACTAGTTAAAGGCTTTTGAACGCAGGCAAATTCTTTTCGCTGATCAGCGCCAAAGAATAATGGGGAGGTAAAAACCACGATAAGGCCTCTAAAACGCCTTGATGCTCCTGAGCTTTTGGATTTCCTAAAGATTCTAAAGAAAAGCACAGATCGAAGTTTTTGCCATCGGCAGAAACCAT
>JAYTHR010000296.1:0-1220 GCA_043732425.1 Bdellovibrionales bacterium | reverse complement strand
CCCAGAAAAACTTCAAGTCAATGTAGCGACCTCGCAAGAAGAATTAGAAAAAGCTTATTTACTACTTCATGATTGCTACGTCGGTATGAAGCTGATGGCGCCCGACTCATCAGGGCTACGCTGCAATTTTTTCAGTTTTCTACCGTACACCACCACCGTTGTTGCTAAAATAGGGGATGCGGTTGTTGGAACTGTTTCTCTGACTATAGATTCGCATGTGGGATTACCGTCAGATAAAGATTTTAAATTTGAAAATGATCAACTGCGCTTAACGGGCCACGGGCTTGTGGAAGTTTCATCGTTAGCTATCGATCCTCAGTTTCGTAATAAAGCCCACGTTGTTAGTTTGTACCTAATGAAATATCTGCAGCACTACACGACTCATTATATGGGGTGCACGACCGTAACGTGCGTGATTCACCCAAGGGCCCGTGATTTTTACGCGGCTTTTTGGGGATTTAAAGCTAATAAGAAAATTATAAAATATAAATTTGTCAATGATGCGCTCGGAGTTCATGTTTATGGAAATATTACCGATGATAATTTAAAACCCCTAGCAAAAACCTTCCCGAAAAAAGAAAATAAAAATCCGATCGATTTTTTATTTAAGTCAGAATCATTCATGATTTACCCTGAGCGAAAAGGTGGTCACCATTTGGATCCCATCTACACGCCGCAGCTGCTGAATTACTTTATGGCTGAAAGAACCCAAGTCTATAAAAGCCTTTCCGGCAATGAGCTGCAAACCATTTACAACGCCTACAGCTTATTTTTTGAAAAATTAGAAAAGTTAGATATTTTTAAAAATATCAGCTCATCCAGTTACTCAAAACGAAATTTTCGATTTCCGACGAAGATTCAAGCTTTACTATCAAAGGAACAAAAAATTCCGACGACCGGCCACATTATGGATTTATCTACCGAAGGAGCTTTTTTTGCGACGGATTTAAATCTTGAATTAAATAAAGAATACCAAATGGATTTTCAGTTAGGCTCTCAAATTTTTTCGTTTCAAGTTGTTGTCTGCTGGCAAAACCGGCGCACGCGAAATAATCAAGTTGTGGGCTACGGAATTCGCTTTGCGCAAACTCAAATGGGCATCGCACGTTTACTGAAAGACACCCATCTTTCAAAATCGGCTTAATTCAGAAAAACAGACCCAAGTCAGTTTATTTCAAAATAATTTTTCTAATAATTGAAATTTTTAATTTCTGAAGCGG
>JAYTHR010000295.1:0-1220 GCA_043732425.1 Bdellovibrionales bacterium | reverse complement strand
TATTAGCCGTCCTTTTTGTTTCCCAAGCTCAGGCGATCGTGAAAATTCAGTTCTTTGGAATGCAAACGATGATCAATGTTATTGGTCATGACCGCTTTGGTGGATCCGATTCTGATCCCGTTGATTTATTCAATATGATGAATGTGCCGATTCAACATAGTTTTATTGGTCCAGGAAAATCGATCGTGACGGCCGATCGTAAATTTAACCTTGTCTGCGCGGTACAAGGCGGCGAAAATAAATGCTCGCTGATTATTCAACTGAGCCCCGAAACCAAAGCTGATCCTTTTAACAAAGTGTTGACGTACGAAGTGGGCGGAGACGGCGCGAGAAACTTAGCGAAGCAATTTTTCTTAAATAAAGCACAAGCTATTCATTTTGTATCTGCGGATAAGCAATTGAGTCTAGACGTTACCGAAGACCACTTTCGGTTGCATTTTCAAGGTAATGGTCGGAACTAATTTTCTATTAAAGACTATGAGTAATACAATGACCAGGAGGTCTTATGGCAAATCCCGCATTTAATGAAAAAGTTTTAAATAAAATTCGCGACTCCGGCGATGTTTCGCGAATGACAATTGACGGAACTATCAATCGCGCTGGCCTTCTTGTTTTGTTAACTATTGCCGGCGCTGTTTTAGGATGGGACTTACGTTCTTTTCCGATGCTGATAGGTGCCATCATAATCAACCTCATTCTGGCGTACATGATTATTTCGAAGCCTGATAGGGCCCCAACCTTTGCGCCGATTTATGCTATTAGCGAAGGAATCTTACTGGGTTCTATATCTTCGGTCTACAGCGTGCGCTATCCGGGGATTGTGACGAACGCGATGATTCTGACGTTAAGCTGTTTAGCTTTGATGTTAGGACTTTACAAATTTAAAATTATTACCGTAACGGATAAATTACGCTCTGTTATTATGGGTGCCACAATGGCAATCGGAATCACCTACGTCATCAATATGATCATGGGTTTTTTCGGCAGCCAGGTTCCGATGATTCATGAAAGTTCAACTTTAGGGATTGGCTTTTCAGTGCTTGTCGTGGGTGTTGCGGCTTTTAATCTACTACTTGATTTTGATATGATCGAACGAGCTCACGATCAAGGAGCTCCGAAATATATGGAGTGGTACGGCGGTTTCGCGCTTTTAGTTACTTTAGTTTGGTTGTACTTAGAGATGCTTAGATTGGTATCTAAATTAGATCGAAAATAATTTC
>JAYTHR010000294.1:0-1221 GCA_043732425.1 Bdellovibrionales bacterium | reverse complement strand
GGTGACCCCACCCCGACTTGAACGGGGATCGATCGTTTAGGAAACGATTGCTCTATCCAGTTGAGCTATGGGGTCCTCAAAAAAATGTACCTGCTCACTTTTCTGAAGGCAAGGCGTTAGAATGAACTTTGCTTATGACGCTGAGTATGGCGCGATATAACACCCCTCAGACTTCAGAATTTCCATTTCATATTACCGGGCGACGTCACAATAAGGCTGCTTTCGACGTCGAACTAGATGAAGTCTGGAAAATTATGAGCGAACTTCTTTATCTAACTCATAAATTTTTTGATCTTAAAATTCATCTTTTTGTATTGATGCCGAATCATTTTCATTTGATATGCAGGACGGGATCCGACCCACTTGGGGTATCCATGGGCTATTTCATGCGGGAATCGAGTAAAGCAATGAACCAAATATCAGGAAAAGTAAATCAAAACTGGGGATCAAGATATTACCGTTGCGAAATTCAAACATACAATTATTTTATGAGCTGCTATAAATATGTGTACCAAAATCCGGTGCGAGCGGGACTGACCACGGCCTGCGAGAACTGGAAATATTCAACTTTGCATGGCCTTTTAGGAAGGTCACACTTATTGATACCAGTAGAAAGCGATTCTATTTTATTTTCGGAAAACGGATCGTTGATGCCGGACAGTATGACTTGGATTAATAAACTGCCAATCGAAGAGAATATCGTGTCCATGAAATCAGCTTTGAAAAAAGGAAAATTCAAATTGCCAAAAGGAGCAAATCCAAAAGCCCATTTTTTGGAAAATGGGCTTTTGTAATTACTCAGTGCATCCAGGAAAGTGAGCAGGTACCTTTTTTGGTACCTTTTTTTTATTCGTCGTCGAGTTCGTCGTCGCCGACTACGCCGAGGTTATATTTTTCGATGCGGTAGCGCATGGAACGGAACGAGATTTTTAGTAACTTGGCGGCTTTCTTTTTGACCCCGCCCGCTGAGTGGATCGCTTTCACGAGCAATTCTTTTTCGATTTGACCGACCACTTTGTCTAAGTCTAAACCGTCTTCGCCCACTTCGATTTCGTTGCTGGAAGCCATCTTCCGGCCCGAGGATGTGTTCACCATCGGTGGTAAGGATTCGGGCAGAATTGTTGAACCCGCTTCCAGGGCCACTGTTCGTTCAATCATATTTTCTAATTCGCGCACGTTACCTGGATAATTATATTTTTTTAAAATATCCATGGCTTCCGT
>JAYTHR010000293.1:0-13681 GCA_043732425.1 Bdellovibrionales bacterium | reverse complement strand
CCCTGAGGCCGGCATGACTTCAGAACTTTCGGGCCTTTTTACTTTTGCTGTCGGCGCCTTGGTGTATAAGGAACACTTTTGGGTAGCGACAACTTTGGTGGTCCTTACGGTATTTTTATTAGAACTGAAAAAAGGGCTCGAGGGGATCGCTTTGAAAATTCCCGCTGAAGAAATTTACACGTTCAGTAAGTTTTTACTGTTAACGGCCGTTGTCCTTCCCGTAGTTCCCAACCATGAGTTCACTCCTTTTTTACTAAACCCCTTCAAAATTGCTTTGGTCGTCGTTGTCATTTCCGGAATTTCGTACGCCGCCTACGTCCTGGATAAAGTTGTCGGAAAAAAAGGCGGAGTTTTACTCTCTGCCTTTCTCGGCGGAACTTACTCTTCGACGATAACCACTTTAGTTTTAGCACGACGAACGAAGACTGAAGACCAGCCCCGACTTTTTTCGGGCTCTATTTTGATTGCCTCAGGCATGATGTATTTTCGTCTTCTTGTTTTGTTGGCTTTACTGAGTCCCCTCGTTGCTAAATTATTAGCTCCGCCATTTTTGTTTTTAGGAACAATAGCTGTTGCTGTTGGTCTTTTCTGGGCCAAATCGGAAAAAACAGAAAGTATTGCTAAGCCGAAAACGTCTGATCGAAATCCTTTAGAAATTCGTGCCGCCCTAATCTTTGCATTTCTTTTTGTGGTCATGGCCGTGTTAACCCAGGTCGCGCGCGAGCATCTGGGAAGTACGGGAATATACGCGCTCGCTTTTTTAAGTGGCTTGTCGGATGTGGATCCCTTCATCATGAGCATTTCACAAACGGGAACTCAGACGATGGCGATTGAACTTGTTTCTAGTTCGGTGCTGATCGCCACGATCAGCAATAATTTACTTAAAGGTGGTTATACCTTCTGGGTCGCCCGAGGCCCCGCCCGACTTCAGGGTTTCGTATTTTTACTTAGCCTTGGTCTTCTTGGACTTGCCGGTTATCTTATTTTCTAGTCAGATAAGTCTATGAGCCTTATTAAAGTTTCAATTGAAGATTTACGGCCGACTCAAAAGTGCATTGGTTTACTTGAGGTTGAAAGTAAGGCCGCGAAAATTAAAAATTTAAGCCATATAGAACGCGCTCAGTTTCTTGCAGAAAACCCGGTACCCGTGGTACTAGGCTACCGCAACCATTTCTACGTGATTGATCACCACCATATGGCCAGGGCCATGCTACTTGCAGGACACCACCATGTTTTAGTGAAGGTGGTTGAAGATCTTAGCCATCAAGACGAAATTCATTTTTGGAAAAGCCTTCATCAGCAAGGCTATATTTATCTTAAGAACTCAAAAGATGAAGATATTTCTCCGGAAGATCTTCCTAAAAAGATCTCTGAAATGAAAGACGATCCTTATCGCAGCTTAGCGGGTTTTGTGCGAAAAGCAGGTGGCTACACAAAAAATCCGACTCCGTTTTCAGAATTCAAATGGGCTGAGTTTTTTCGCCACAGATTAAGTTTTGATAATACTAAAAAAGGATTAGAAAAAGTTCTTCCCGAAGCCATTCAGCTTGCGGAAAGTCCCGAAGCTAAAAAATTACCTGGCTTTAAAGATTCCTAGAAGCGCGGCTACTGAAAAAAGTAACTTAAACTAATATTGCCTGAGTTATTGACGGCAGAATTATCGCTCGGCACTGAAGTTGAACCGCCGATGGAATAGCCTGTATTTTCACCTATTTCCGAGTTAAAAGAAATATCGTACGTGGTATCCCAAAGTCGATCCACGACCATTTGTGATTTCGTAAAGCCCACATCAATACTTGTAACCTCAGTTAATCGAAACGTAAGTGTCGCGCCGTATTCGAAATCGGCGAATCCCTGCAGTGAAGATGAAAATCCGTTCACCAAATCAGAACCTCGCGCCGTAGTCACGAAAGGCAAGTTAAGAAGAAAATAAAATCCGGCCACATCTTTGTCATAGGTGTACTTACCGTATAGCCCGCTAATTCCAAGCCACGAAACCGGGTCCCAGTTTAAGGCAGCTTCCAAATGCGTCTGTGCAATGGTAAAATCTTGTTGATTCGCTTTCGGAGCTTTTTGTAAATAATCTTTCTTTTTACCCGTGAAAGAAAAGCCGAAACTGGATTTAAATTCTTCGTCGACAATTCCGCTTTCAGTTTTTTCTTCAGCGACCGTGCTATTCACATTTTCACTAACCGCGGCGCTCGCGGTATTTTCACTGACCGCGGCGCTCGCGGTATTTTCACTAACCGCTGGGCTCTCGGTATTTTCACTGACCACTGGGCTCTCGGTTTTCTCGTCTGTGGCTACCGCCCCAGTTTTTTCGCTTTCCAAATCTTTAGCTTTCAGTTTCGGTTTTAAGCGATCCGGAGGAATTTTTCGGGGCTCCTCGCGAACGAATAAGTGCCCGTACTTCCAAGATCTAGATAATACGATTTTTGGTCCCAAGTCTTGAACTTGACCCAGCTGCGACCGTTCGAACATTCCACCCAACGTGATATCCAAAAGAGCCTCGTTAGAATACACGATGCCAGTTTCGTAAGACCGGGTCACTTCGGCCACGCCATTCGTACTTGAATCTGTTTGGCCCGCGGAAAAGTCTAGGGCCCACATTGAAATATCATCAATTTTTTCATCGTCTTCGGTTTTAGCGCTCAACGTAATGCTTCCGGAAAGTGTCGCCGTGTTTGTTCCTGGACCACTGTTCTCTAAAATTTTTATTGAGCTTGCAAGTACTGATTCAGATATAAAAAAACAAATGAAAACACGAAGAGCTAGAGTCCAGGACATGATTTTTTTCTCCTCTGAGAGCGACCGATTCGCTGAGCTTAGGACCTAAGGATTTCGTAAAAATGGTCAAATGCCTAACATGAAGTTGATCTTTCGAATTTTTCTAGTCCTCTTGCCAGGTTTATTTTGCTTTTCAGCATCAGCTTCATTTACGAAATCAGATGCTGCGGATCAGTTAAAAAAAACAGGTCTCAAGTGGCGTATGACGGAATCTTTCGTTTCGGAGGCTTGGGCTAAAGCTGAATTATTACTAGCTAAAAACACGACGTACACCGCGGAAGAAAAAAAGATTCAACTGCAAGCTGAGCTTTCGGCCCTGATGTTTTTTCAATACCTTAATGTGCAGCCCCTCGAGCGCCAAATTGGAATGATGAATTCCAATCTGACTAAAAGTGAACTTATTTACAAGCTGGCTCAGGCAAAAAAATGTTGGCGCCGGGATCGATCTCGATATCGCGCGGGCACGCACTTTGTTTGAATTAGATCGGATAAAAAAAATCGTGGCGTTCAACAAGCTTCAGAAAGCAAGACACGAATTAGCGACAACTTTAGGGGTAGAAAAAATATCTCAAGATCTTGAACCACTCGCAGCCCGACGTATCAAAATTACCGACGTACGTGTTTATTTAGAAAAAACGTGCGCACAGCGCGCGGATTTAAAAATGGCTCACTCCGATTTAGAAACCGCTCGCACGGCAGTCGCTTACACCTCGGGATGGTTTTTTCCAAAATTTTCTTTAATGGCAGAACTGGGATCCACGCAGGCTTCGGTGCTGGGTCTTCCCGCAAAAACAATCAACGGCTTTATTGGTGCGAGCCTGACCATTCCCCTAGATACAGGTGGAATCATCAGTTCTAAAAAAGCCGAAGCGGCTTCCGCAGAAAATAAAGCCACACTGCAAACCGAACAAACGCGTCTTGAAATTTTACAGCAAGTCAAAGAATCTCTAGAGCAATTGCTTTCGGCAGAAGAGGCCTTAAATGCTTCGGAAGATTATGTCAAAACGGTGCATGAAGAATCCCGCATTGCCGAAGGCCGCTACCGGGAAGGCCTGTCTAATATTTTGGATTTCACCTCGGCCCACACGAATTTAACCAGCGCGGAAGATACTTTGACCGAGTCGATATTTAATTACGAATCAGCTAAATTAAATTATTTCCGTGCGCAAGGGTCTATGGATGAATATGTACGGTCACTGACCGAGTAAGTAGAATATAAAATGAAAATATCGAAACCAATTTTACTCAGTCTTGGTCTTTCTGGATTCGCCTGCGCGGGTTTGTTATACTATCGGTATTAATATTCATCACACTATATTTCGACAGACAATGCTTACGTAGAATCAAAACTTTATCCCGTCAGTTCGCGGATGATGGGTTACGTGCGAGAAGTCTTGGTGCATGAAAACGAAACCGTACAAAAAGGTCAAAAATTATTAAAATTAGACGATGCCGATTCTAAATTAGAATTAATGTTCAAACAGGCTAAGCTTAAAAAAACCAAAGCCGATGCCGATCGCGCCGCCCGGCTTAAAAAACAAAATGCGGTTTCGGAATCAGATATTGAAATGGCACAAGCCGCCCTAGTCGGCGTGAACGCCGACCAGGGCGGCTTACTGAAATTAAAATTCACCGAAGTTTTATCCCCGGTTGACGGCATCGTGGCCAAAGCTTCTACCGAACCAGGTCAATTTGTACAGCCGGGACAAAGTTTATTTGTTGTGGTTCCGCTCAATCAAGCGTGGATCAAAGCCAGTTTTAAAGAAAGTCAAATTCGTCATATTTCAACCGGACAACCCCTAGAGATTCATGTCGACGCCTACCCGGGTGAAACTTGGAAAGGAAAAGTTGAATTTATTTATCCTAGTTCCGTGGCCAGTTTAAGTTTAATTCCGCCGGAAAATACCACCGGTAATTTTACCAAAGTTGTTCAGCGCTTTCCCGTAAAAATTTCTTTTGAACAATGCCCGGATCTTTTACTGAGGCCCGGCATGAGTGTCGATGTGACCATCTTAACTCCGTGACGACACTTAAAGAAAATATGTCATGGCGAGACTGGTTAGCCGTTTTCGGCGGTGCTCTGGGCGCCTTAATGGTCATCTTAGATATTCAAGTCACCAATGCGTCCCTACGAGAAATTTCCGGAGCGCTGAGCTTAAGCGTCACCGAAAGTGGCTGGATTTCATCATCGTATTTAATTGCCGAAATTATTATTATTCCGCTGTCCGCTTTTTTATCTCAAGCCATCGGGCTTCGTCGCTACATCCTTTGGAATTCGGCCTTGTTTATTGTGGCTTCGATTCTTTGCGGACTTTATAATTCTTTACCTACGATGATCATCTGCCGCACGCTTCAGGGAATCACGGGCGGCACACTGATTCCGCTTTCGTTTCAAATTGTTTTGACTCTGATGCCCGAGCGTCAGAAAAATTTAGGCTTAACTATTTTTGGCCTCATCGTCACTTTAGCGCCAACTTTAGGACCTTCATTCGGCGGTTGGCTGACCGATCACTAGGGCTGGCGTTCGATATTTTTTATCAATTTATTCCCCGGAATTTTAATGATTGCGGCCCTGAGGCAGGGCCTTGAGGATTCGAAACTTAACCTTGAGAAACTTAAAAATATTGATCTGCTTTCGCTGTTCACTTTAGTTTTCGGTTTAAGTACGATGACTTATATTTTAGAAGAAGGCCCTAAGGTCGAATGGTTTGATAGTGGAGCCATCCGCAATTGTTTTTTAATCGCAATCATCTGCATTCCCCTATTTATAGTTCGTCAGTTGACGTGCGAGCGACCATTACTTCGCCTGTCCCTTTTTTCAAATCGAAATTTCGCACTGGGCACCGTGATCACGGCCGTCGCAGGTTGCGCGCTCTTCAGCGGTATTTACAGTTTATCCTTGTATTTGGCGCAAGTTCAGGATTACAGCGCCGCAGAAATTGGCCGCGTTTTAATGTGGGTCGGTTTACCTCAACTTTTAGTGATGCCCCTTTTGCCAGTGCTGATGAAGCGCGTCGATATGCGTTCACTGGCTGTATTCGGTTTACTGCTATTTGCCTATTCCAATTTTATGAACACGAATCTGAATATTAATTTCTCTGGTGAAGAGCTCAAGATTTCGCTCTGGGTGCGAGCCCTCGGGCAACCCTCCTTCGGGATTGCACTGACAACCACCTTCTTGATCACGCAGCAGTCCGGCCACCTGATTCAAATGAGCGGTCGTCTTTCAGCTTTTAATAATAGTCTGATTGAAAAGTTTTATTTGAGTGAACAGAACTGGAAAAGTCTGGGCTTGGATGCGGCCGCAGCCCGGCGCCAAGCCGCCAAGCAATTTGTCGATCCCCTGGTGCGTGACTCGGTCATTCTTTCTTTTGTCGATATTTTTATGGTCTTAGCGATCGCGCTGGTCGGTTGCGCGATCATTGTTTTATTTCTTAGAAAAACAGAACATCGTGACGGTGCTGCAGAAACTCATTAGCGCTTCCTTGTTACAGAAGCATCGCCATTTAGCCATTTAAATAGACGTTGATTAATGCGGAGCCACGGTGGTGGTTTCGCATTTTCCGCCCGCACAGCGATTGGCCCTGTTCTTACGATTCTGCGCCCGCGCCTCGCGCCGTAACTGCAACGATGAGACCTTATCCTGCTTTTTTTCTAAACGGCGCTCGGCACTGACTTTGGCTCGAGACTGTGCCTTTTTTAAAATTCCACTTTTCTGGCTCGCATTCAGCTGCTTCCATTTTCCGTAACGGCTTTGCAAATTTGCTTTCTCCGTCGGTGGAAGAGCTTGATAGCGCTGCCAATTGTCGTTGATCAGTTCTTTTTTTGCGGCCGGAAGTGACTGGTAACGCTGATAATTTTTTTCTGCCAGCACCTGCTCTTCGGGACTCAAATCTTTATACGCGGCTGCAGCTTGATTTGAAAAAGACAAACTAGCCAAAACTAAAATAATAAGGAAGCTTAATTTATTTTTCATGGTGTCTGCTCCGTTTTTTCACGGCTTTGAGAGTCTGACCCCTGCGCCATCATGATATCCTTATCAGAGATATTTTCCAGAACCGTTAATTGTTCAATCATTTCCATTTTTGCGTAAAGTTCGGCATTGGTAAAAAACTCGTCGGGTAACTTTCCCTGATCAGCGCGGGCCATCAAAAGCCAGGTCGACAGTCCCAAGAAAAGAAGTCCTATTTTTAAAAATTTCATAAAAACCTTTCACTGGTGATTTAAAAAGCACGATCAATTTACGCTTATCTCATCTAATTTTAAACCTGAATATTCTAAATATCAATCGGCCTATAAAATTTTTTTTGCGCTAACTCAGCCTAGCTGCTTTAGATCATTTTTAAATTGCCGTGGACTAAATTGAGACGACCTTGAGCTTGCTCCTAAAAGGAACCTGTTTCGTTCATTTCTTCGGCTAAGCGAATAATCTTTTGCTCTCCGGCGTGGTACTGAATTTTTAAAAAGTTCCCACGAAAGAAAAAGCAGGGGTACCCTTCGCTGGTATCAAATATCAGGTACGGCTTTTTAGCGACGATGTACTTCGCCGCCGCCGCGTGCACCGCGGAGGAATTGCAAATAAAATCTTCAAGGCTTCCTTCACCGGATATAAACTCGTCGATCCCGATCACCAGGCCCGCGTGATCCAGGTCAGGGAAACTATCTTTTAGTAAGGTAAATAACTTAAACTCAGCTTCCAGGGTATCCATAAAGTCATGATCGGATGTCTCGGCTTTCCTAAGCAGGCTAGTTTTCAAATATTCTAGCCCCAGATGACCTGCTGAAATGCCTATTCTTAGTTATTATGCGTAAAAAGCATATTAAAATACTAAATACAAAATTGATTTCTTCCCCACTAGACTTTACATCTAGATCCACAAAGAGGTCCGTATGAAGTCAATCATCCTATTATCTAGCTTACTTTTATCTTTTCAAGCCCACGCTTTTCTTTCACCTGCGGAGGAAAAACTTATTTTAACCGAACTTAATGATGTCTGTTCTGATTCTTGGTGTGAAAGTTCGGTCGAATTTAATTTTAATAAAATCAGCTGTTCGACTGAGAATCAAACTTGTGAGCTTATTTTTACGGCACAAGAAAATATCGAAGAGAACCTGCCCGTCGTCTCTAAAAGCTGCCTTTTACCCGAAATCCCTTCACAGGACGAAATCTTCAAAATTGAAATCCAGTCACAAACAGGCCGTGAATCAGTTTACCTGAAAGATGCGTTTGTCGATAAAGTTGATCTTTGCGTAAAACCATTAATGGAATAATTCTATCAATTCTGTGTTGTTAGATTAGAAAAAACTGCTAGGCTTTTGTGACTACTAAAAAACGACAAAGGCTCTTATGGTTCAGCTTAACTTACTTTTACTTCTGGTACTAACGTCTTTCGAGGTATTTTCGAAAACTCCTTCCCCCCCCAAGGCTGCTGAAGTTAATCCGAACGAGCAAATTATCGAACTCAGCATTACGGAATTGGGCTACCAACCCAGTATTGTGAATGCGGATCCGGATAAATTAGTCACCCTGAAAGTCACACGAAAAACGAATGCTTTGTGCGCAAAATCGCTAGTTATACTGACTCAAAAGATTCACCGAAAATTACCTTTGAATCAGCCCGTTCTTATCAAATTGGGTCAGATCGAACCCGGCGAAATTAAATTAGGTTGCAATCCTGAAATTAAAGAGAGTGGTCTAATTTACGTTAAGTAGTTGATTCCGTCTAAAGTAGGTTTTTTTTTACGGAAATACCCATGTAAGATATCAATAAACTCGGTGTGAGTTCAAAGCGCAGTGTTTTTGGCACGACTCCAGAGAACAGGTTCGCAAAACCAATCGTCGTCACCACCGGCTTGATGCCAATCATTTTTTCAACGATCAGATCCGCTTCACGACAGTATTGCGTGAGTTCGCTTGGCTTAATAAAAAGTTTAATAACGTGAAGATTTTTGGGAGTATTCTTAACCAGCCATTCAACAAACTTGATCACGACCAAATGGGCTACCGGGTTTCGATTGAAGGTGTGGAATATAAAAAGGCCATTTGGTTTTAGCACTCTTGAAATTTCTCGAATCACAGCAGCAGGGCGATCAACATGTTCTAAGAAATCCATGGCCGTGACAACCTCGAAGGACTGATCTGCAAAAGGTAACTGATAGGCATCAGCCACCTGATAATGAACCGAAAGCGTGCGATCGTATTTCGCAGCCACCCGCAAACTTTCGCTCGATAGGTCTATCCCCGTCACCTTTAAACCCTGTGCGGCCATGGCATTACTGAGAAAACCTCCTCCGCATCCGACATCTAAGACATGAGTGCTTGTCGTTATCGAAAAATACTTTTCAATTTGCGCTAAAATCCAGGGAGTTTTTGTTTTCGATTCGGCTCGCAGTAACGCCACAGGATCATCGTCTGCGGTGTACCAGCGGTCACCATAGGTTTCATAGACCGAATTATTGACTTCCCCGGGCTTTATGCCGGATATTTTTAAACTGTCTTTTTCCACGGTATTCCCCAATAAATAATTTGATAGAACATAAAACAACTTAAGACTGCGGCCTGCGAAATTAAAAAGTAAAAGCCCTGGTTTTCCCTCCAAATCAGGGCGGCGGTCAAAAAGCAAACGGGATGAATAACAAATAATAGTGAATGCAGCCAGTGTTCGCCGGCCTCGCAAAGCTTCGCGTGAACAAATTCGTCTTTGGTTATAAATAATGTCGAAAAGCTAGCTAATATTATAAATTCAATCAGATGAGCGTGAGAATAAGGAAAAATAATCAGAAAGCAATAACTTAGAAGCACGGTCAATGTATCTAAAGGATGCCCCACTTTTTCCCACGTCCCTAACCCGCGTTTGTGATGGTAGTAAAATTCATCAAAAAAAATAGCCGCGGCCTGAATGACAAATGGGACGTAATAAAATAACTGCATACCGTTGTCTCCTCTAACCGACGCGCGCTGTTTTAGAAACCGCGTGAAGGCAATCAAACCAACTCAAACACAGAACCAAACAAAGTTAGCCCGGGTCCAAAAGCTAAACTAATAATTTTGGTTCCTTGAGGAATATCACTGTTTAACATTTCATTCCATACATGCGGTAGCGTCGCCGAGGACATGTTTCCACGCTCAAAAAGAATTTTTTTGGATTCTTGTGTTTGCTTGTCAGAAAGTTCGAGCGCCTCTTGAACGGCATCTATTATTTTGGGACCGCCCGGATGAATTGCGAATTTTGCGTTCTTCATTTCGTCTAAAGGAATATTAACCGTCATCAAAAGTTCTTGTAAAAAAAGTCTCACGTGCTGTTTTATTTTCTGAGGGACTTCACGGGACAGTGTCATTTGTAAACCCCACGATGCCGGAGTCCAACTCATATCTTTTTCTGAATCTGCGATTATTTTTTCGTGAATGGCTAAGACTTTAAAATTACGTTTTTCGGACGCGGAACTTGTAGCGGCGTACTTAATATGCCCGTCTGCAAATAATGTCTGGACAATAATTTGTTCAGGATTCTGAGCCTGTGGATTCATGTGAAGCCCACAGAGTTCATTGTGAATAATATCAACCTGAAAATCTTTTTGTTTGTTTTTAGCGGCTTGAACAAAACCCTCTGCCATACGAATCGCCGGTAAAGCCGCATAGCATCCCATATGATAGGCGTGAGTGACGGCCGTGGCCTGCGACTCATTCTGATTTCTTTTCCAAAAAGGAGCCACCACAATACGCTGAGCCGCACTTGGCGATACGTATCCGGTGCAGGTCACATGAATCAGGTGGTTCGGCCTATTTATTTTCTTCTGATATAAAATATGAAACACGCGATTGGCTTGCTCAGAAAAAAATTGGGCCCGTGTTGCGATATCTGCTCCCGACGGCCTAGAATTCGTTAAGTTGTAAATTGAAGCTGACCTCGTGTCGCGATTTAAAATATCGCCACACTCAAAATACCTTTTCGAAATTTGTTCGGACTTGACGGCATATTTTTTAAAAAGTCGTGCGATAAGATCAGAATTCACCTGAGTTTCATTCCCAGTCCCTTTAAGTTGCTCGGACTGAATATGGTTTTGGCAAACCCATTCGCAAATTTCATTTTGGTCGGCCGCGTGTTGTGGAAAGACAACCTCAAACTGATTCAAATAAATAGATTGGTCGATTGCAACTTCCATCAAGAGCTCCGTGATCTGCTTAGGCATTTAGTATTTCATAATGCACTTGTTTGCAACATCCATTATTAGTGGCTTCGTCCGAACAGGCCGTTAAGCCAATAACGACATCGCAACAGGCACGTAGTGTTATAAAGTCCATCGCCTTAGACTTCGGAGGACCGATTCTTATGGCTCCCGTCGAATGCACAGAGACGTTCATAAAGATATTAAATGTTGCGGTCACCTGGGATTCCTTAATGCCAAAGTCTTTTAGAGCGATTGCAAGATTTTCTAAACAACTGGGATGATAGTGCTCGTTCTGAGCGATCATTTGGAACATTTGCAAACTGCATGGTGTCACCAAAACATCGTGAAGACCGCACGTATCCTCACTTATTTCTAGAAGCGCTTTACCTGAGTGAGCATAAAGTCTGTGCCCCTTGGTTAAAAAAATAGTATCATTGTAGTCAATCGTTCTTCCCGATGAAAACCCATCGTTCTTATTGATCGAATCAGCGCAAAACAAATCGGCCACTTGTTGTCCGTGAGGATCTATGACTTTTAATGTTTGACCTTTTTTAATTTCAAAAGAGGTTCCCGTCTGCGGGGCTAATTTTTCTAATCGTTGCATAGGTTTAAAGTTTTCTCTGCCGATCGAAAATGAAAGGGACACTTCCAATCGGAAGCGTTGTTCTTTCCTGAAAATTGAATACTTTCCCAGTCATCATTATATTTTAAAGCCATAGGATTTGCGCTCCCTTGAAACAGAGTGTCCCGCTTGCGATTCTGTTCAATCATCGGATGGTAAAGTCCTTTAGCGGCCAGTTGATCAAACTGTTCAAACGGATTAAAAATAAGTGTTGGCCAAGGGAACTGTCGAGATTTTCTGGAACTGTGAGGATGCAAACCGACGACGAACAGAGCTTTTCCTGCCAATGAAAAACAAAATTTCTTTTCGTCGGGATCGCTGCTAAAGCGAGGATCTGCATCGAACGGCTTCGCTTCCAACGAAGTTAAGGATGATAGCTCGTTCCATAACAGTTTTTCGAAATCATTTTCATTGAGATCAGTGATTTGATTTTTAAAAATCGCCCAAAATGTAAAGTAAGTTGATTTCGACTGATTGAATTTTTTTAAGTACTGAAGTAAATCTAATCGCAATTCAGGTCGTTGATACTTTTTACCAAAATCTTCATACGTGTGAACTTCAAAATCTTTTGTGGCGTAGGATTTTACTGCAGCGACGCACGGATAGTTTTTTTTTGTTAACAATTCGCTGATGGCTAGTTCGTGATCGTTCATACTTTCTCCTTTGAATTCGGATGATTTTGAATGTTTCCGTAAGCATGCAAGATAAAAAGTATGCAAGATAAAGTCCGCAGCCTTTAAAAGAAATTAATTTCTTAAGAAAATTGCAAAATTAAATCGACTTTAATTTGGGGATATTTTGTAAATGGCTGTGGAAATTAAGACTTTATTTCTTCTCATTGATTATTTTTGTACGCCTATAGACGTTTTAAAGCTTTTAGGAAGTGGGCAGTTATTTGCACTTTAAAAAAGTCAGTAGGAATCAGTGGCCAGTTTTCACGCTGGCGTCTGACTTAATGTATTTTACTTAATATATTTTTTTGAACTCGAGTAAAGAATAAAAAGGAATGTTATTGAATTTGATAGTTTAGCAATAGTCCTTAAAATTTTTTGCTCGAGTTCTTTATTTTTTAAGGCTCATATTCTTAGATGTGAATCAACTTAACACGGCTAGTTCCCAAACCTCGATATCATACAGTTCACTGATATCTTGCGCTCCTGTTTGCTCGAGTATTTGCACAACTTCCTTATTTTCAACTTGATTTTCAACGTGAACGGCTAACAAAAGGCCGCCTTGCTTCAGGTAGAACCCATAGCGATCCTTAACTATTTGGGGAATACCAATTCCCGCCAGGGCTCCGCAGGCCGCACCAATAAAAGTTCCTACTGAAAACCCTAGGACCGTATCTAACAAGAGCAGCCTGCTTGAAATTTGAACCTGACCGGGGATTCCATTAGCCGACGCGGAGGATGAGGACATCATAAAATAACTCAGGACAAACCCCACGATTCCAAAAATGATAAATCCAAAAAAAGCCCCGACGATAGCACCATCTCGAATTCTGGTTTTCTGCCCATGGACAAAATTTCGTGGACCTTCTTTTTTTTTAATCAAAACAGATATGTTTCCTGATTTAATTCCTTTAGCTTTTAAAACTTCAATCGCATCGTGTACGTTATTTCGCGTTGAATATAAACCGCAGGCTGAAATTTTGCTCTGTTGCATTGTGACCTCTTGTTTTACTTAAATTCCGAAATGCGTAATACCGTATCTAGCTTGCTCCAATTATTTTAGTAACAGCAAGCGTAGGGCCCATGCCCCAGGGCCTATGCTTAAGATCATTATTTAAAGACTCCCGTTTTTCCCCGTTCACGGGAAATAAGCCCCAGAAGTGAAAACAGAAAGCTTATGGATCGATCTGAGATGGTATCCGACTTGCTAACTTAAGGTCTGTACAACTTTTGACGTAACTATGATTTCTAACAATGAAATCTAACTATGAGTTCTAACTAAGGGGGGATAGAATGAGCTGGTTAAATATAATTTCCGTGGGATTTTTAATGTGCGCTTTTCCAAGTTTAGATAAAACCCACACCCAACTGATATCAAACATAAATGTAGAAAGAGAAAACTAATGAAAAATTATTTTACGAAATCAACTAT
>JAYTHR010000292.1:0-1226 GCA_043732425.1 Bdellovibrionales bacterium | reverse complement strand
ACCATGTTGATGACAAGAAAAGCTTTGGTTTACTTACCCCTGATACTCCTTTCGACTTCGGTCAGCCAGGCCTTACCCATTTGTAAAAATATGTTTTTACAAAAAAATGAAATCAGTGCCGTCGTGAACCAGGATCCCGTTAAGCAATGGCTGACTTGGGAACAAAAATCGAACTTCGGTATTTTTCGAAAGTCCGGCGACCCCATCGCCGTGCAAAATATAAGTGTTCCAAAGTCAGCGGTGACTACGACATTTCTACAATCGGCTTCAAAAGATTTACGCGCTTTAATTGCCCACGACAATGTGGTCAGCTGGTTCAAACACCCTTATAATACTTTTGATTCTCTTCCTTATTTCAATGAGACTTCAAAAAAAACTGTACAAACTTATTTCACGGCGTCTCGTTCTTTGGCCCTAATTCTTGGTGAGCAGGTCTACACCTTAAAAATGGGTACCGACCACCCGCACGGCCCTAAGGGCGAATATCAATATGCCAAGGCCTTCACCAAGGAAGATATCACTGACGGTATCAATCGCATGACTTACGTTGAAAAAGTCGATTCGGCCATCGGCCAAGATCCGACACTTATTTTGGCGAAAGAAGTGGCCATGGTTGCGGAGAAAAAATCGGGCGAAGGTTATTTATTCCGAGATATTTCTTTTATGAACGATGGAAACTATTATTTACCAGCCTTAAGTATCCCGTATGCAGGGCGTGAAATTGCAAAACTAAATCAGCAAGAGCCTGATGCATTTTGGCAAGAGCATTACGCGACGTTACTTGGAAAAGCGAAAGCTAAATTACTACTACGTTATGGTCTGCAGATGGAAACTCCGAATTCGCAGAATATGCTAATTCAGTTAGATCTAAATTTAAAACCCACCGGGGTCATCGTGTTTCGTGATATCAGCGACACAATACTCATCAACGCTGTGGCCGAGGGCTTAGGCGAAACTAAAACTTTGCAAAAAGATAAAGAATTAGGGGTCGAAAACGGAGATCAAATCCAACCGTTTTGGTCTAATTCGGCTTGGCGTTTTGATGAAGCCGGCGAGAATTCTTTTTCTTCACGCACGCTTTCGACTTGGGGCCGCGCTCACGACCGCGCTTACTTGCAGGAAATCGAAAAAGCTTTAGGGTTAGATTTATCGCAATTTCAAAGAATCGATAACAACCCGGCTTTTGATACCTTCATGAGTTCGGAAATCGTGAAGCAAAAACTTAA
>JAYTHR010000291.1:0-1228 GCA_043732425.1 Bdellovibrionales bacterium | reverse complement strand
CCACTTTCATTTCAACACAAAAGGAGTCAGATTATGAAGACGTTACAGAAAAGAACGGTATGTTTACCCCTGATGATAGGGGTTTTATTGGGTTTAGCAGCGTGCACAGAACGCGCAAGCATTAGGCCTTCCGCCACTTCGGCCCCTAATCCAACTGCGGCACCGACAGAAACTACTTCATCTACTGCTATGAACTCCGCTGAAAAAGGAAAAATAGCTGGTTCCGAAGAAATCGCAACGGCGAATTTGTCGGATGCCGAAATTGCTGACGTTATTCAAGTAACTAATGAAGCCGAAATCGGAGCCGGAGCCTTAGCAAAAACACGGGCAGGAAATCCAGCAGTTCGGGCTTACGCAAAGCATTTAGTCGATGAGCATAAAAAAAATACGAATGAAAAAGATTTTTTCAAGGCCTGGAATGGAACGACTTCGGAAACTAATATTTCAAAAAATATTCGCGCAGAATCGACCGCGGAACTGGTTGAATTGAGAAAAATTAGCGGTAGTGACTTTGATCAGGTTTATATTCAAAACCAACTGGCAATGCACAAGCAGTATTTAAATGATTTAGATAATCGGTATATTCCAGCGGCCCAAGATGCTCAATTAAAAAACTTTCTGAAACAAACTCGCAAGCAAGTTAGTAATCACTTATCCGATGCACAAAATGTCGTTACGATGATGAATCAATAATGGATAGAGTCTGAAAAGATTAGTTTTACCGATGAGTGCGTAGTTTGTAACTGTATGTAAATGAAAAAGATCATCTAGTTGACATGGATGATCTTTTTAAAACCTCAGAAAATCATATTAAATTTAAACTTTTCTTTAAGATAATATTAAAAGGCAAAGGATTACTAGCCACGCCCCTAGTTTTACTCACAAGGCTCCTCCGGCGGCGATCACGACCAAGTTTTATGGATTTGGTTCTGTGATAGCCTAGATTATGACGATGGACTTTCAAATTTTTTGAATATTACTTCCTACTTGACCTCAAAATTGATCCGCAAACGAATTTTTGAATCAACGGGACTTCCGTCTGAGGTTAAGGTGCAAAAAATGGTGATGGGTATCGTGATTTTTTTAGTCGTTGTGGGATTTATTTCGTGCATTGCTTTGCAAAAGAAAATCTCGAGCAAGCCTAAAGATGAATCTGTTCAGATGCGTGAATCCGTTCGTATCGACGCAGCTGAAGCCTTAAGACTTGCATAGTTGCTAGCGCAAGAGC
>JAYTHR010000290.1:0-4408 GCA_043732425.1 Bdellovibrionales bacterium | reverse complement strand
CCATAAGCTTTATTTAAGCAGATGAAGAGCACTTTTCCAAATACGACTAGACCATTTGAAATTGAGTTTTCTAAACCCAAGGCTAACTCTTAAAGATCATCACGACTTTAGACGGACTAAGCTTGATTTTAAAGAGAGTTATATCGTTAAAAAAACTTTTAATTCAATGTAAGCAGAGTACTCGGCTCCATTAACCAAAAAATAAAAGGAATCTTTCTACGTAGCCCCCGTGTATTTACGACTGAATCCGTTTCGAAATTTAACAAGCAAATCCTGTCATAAAGTTTCGCTTTAAATTTTAAACATCAACAAAAAAATTATTATCAATAAGTTTGTATGTTTAGGACGGTGGATGTTGATTGACCCCACGAAAACCAGGCGATGACTACCTAAGATTTAAACTCTATGAGCACGTAAGTCTTTTTTCCTTTTTGCAGCACTAGTCGATCTCCTGATAATAGCTCGTCCGCAGTAATATCCTTATTCACAGAGGGTATTTTTTTGCCGTTAACTGAAATACCGCCGCCGTGAATTTCTTTTCGGGCGTTACCTTTCGAGGTGCATATTCGAGCTTCAACCAAAAGATCGATGAGCAACAACTTTTCTTTTAATCTGCTTTTGGCTGAGGTGATTGAAGAAGCGCTTCCGAAGGCTAAAGCAAATTGATCCGCTGAAAGATCTTTAACATCGCCACTAAAAAGGGATTCAGTTGCTTTTTGGGCGTTACTGAGTTCAGCCTCTCCGTGAATCAGTTGAACTAGCTCCGTAGCCAATGCATTTTGTGCTAATCGTTTTTCAGGCTGAGCTAAATGAGATTTCATAATTTGATCAATTTCATCTAAGGATCTAAAACTAAAAAACTTTAAATATTTCTCGATATCTTGGTCTGCTGTACGAACGAGGAATTGGTACATTTCAAAACTTGAATTTTTTTCTTTCGTTAGCCAGATCGTTCCACTTTCTGATTTACCAAATTTTTGACCATCTGACTTTGTAACTAATGGCATTGTCAGACCAAAAGCTTTACTGGCCGGCAGCCCTTCCTGAAAAAACTTTTTCCTAATAAGATCAGTTCCTGCAGTGACATTACCCCACTGGTCTGACCCGCCTAATTGAAGTTGGCATTGATGAACTTTATGAAGATGGTAAAAGTCAAAACCTTGAAGCAGCATATATGAAAACTCGGTGAAGGAAATTCCTTGGTCGCGATCTTCAAAGCGAGCCCGAACCGAATCTTTTGCAAGCATGCTGTTTATTGTGTAGTGCTTTCCAACGTCCCTTAAAAAGTCGAGCAAACTGAAACTATTTAACCAATCGAGATTGTTTACAAAGATCGCAGAATGAGGTCCTTCAAAACTTAGAAATTGGGATGCGACCTTTTTGATTCCTGCTAAGTTTTTACTGAGAGCATCGATTGATAAAAGTGTTCGCGCCTGACTTTTTCCGGAGGGATCGCCAATCATTCCCGTACCGCCGCCCAGGAGTAAGATAGGCTTGTGACCTTCTTTTTGAAAGCGTCTCATTGTCAAAAGTGGCAACAAGGATCCCAAGTGTAAGGAATCAGAGGTTGGATCAAAACCACAATAAAAATTTAATTTTTCATCATGAGCATATAATGATTCATCAGTTACTTGATAAATCAGGCCGCGTTTTTGAAGATCAGAAAAAAATTTATTCATAGTAAAATCTCTCTTGTTAAAAAGAAGAAGCCTCATGACTTCGATAGTCAGACTTCGCCATACCTCGAGCTACCGCATTTACTGATTTAAGAGAATTATGACAGTACCGAAATTCCCCTTCCGCAGCTATCATCTCATCCATTTCCATAAATACTCCTTTTAACAGCAAACTCGTCTTTGAGCGGGCTTATTATAAATTATTTAACTTGAACTGGAATTTGCTTGAGCTGATTAACAAAACTTGGACCGTATTTTTCCATTTCTAAACGTAAGATGACTTTATTGAGATCGCTAACTTGCATTTTGATTTGATCAATTTTTACTAGATCATTTCTTTGATAAGCACTAAGAATTTCCTGCTTTAATGGAGCTGAAAATCCGCGAGTTTCATACTGAGCAGAAGCGTTTGCGCTTGTTACCATACTTGCAGCAAGAGCGGCCAATGCAAAACTTTGTTTTGTATTCATAATATCCCCTTTTTCTCTGGCTTTTCGAGCCAGAAGTTTTATTTTTTAGAAACATTTGTTTCTTGTTTTGCAGTTCGATAAAGCAATAGAACCGCCAACAAAATATAGGGTTTATAATCAAAATAGGGGATCTGAAGGCCAAGGTCCGGCTTTACCTTCTAAAAATTATTACTATCCGGAAATCAATTCTCAAAATGCAGAAAACTAAAGATCAAATAACAGATCAAGAAATTGAAACATGGGATAGGCCTTTGAGCTTTACAGGAAAACTGCCGCTATGAGATTAGCCGCGAAAGAGTTTCAACTTCGCAAAATGTTTTTTAAAATTTTTTCACGGTAAAAATTAACAGAGTTTATTCATCATTTGCTTTTTATGATCGCGGCTGTGACGGGCTCACGCCAGGTACAGCTCTGTTTGGCGACTTGGGTATAAGAATTTTTGGTAAATCAATGCGAAATGCGCACCCACTGCCAGGAATATTGTTAAGGGTAACTTTTCCTTGAAGCAAGGCTACGGCTCTTTGAACGATTGTAAGGCCTAAGCCCATGCCACTTTGGTCAACGCCGGTTGAGGTAAATGGCTTAAAAATATCTTTCATGGCTTCGGAAGTAAGTCCGCCACATCCATCCTCAATTTCAATAATAATATTGGCTCCAGATTCGGATCCGCGAACAACTATTCGAGCACCAATTTTCGAATATTTAATACCATTTTGAATAAGATTTGCGATAGTTGATAAAAGTAATTGCCGATCTGTTTCCAGTTCAAGCTGCAGTTTTATATCACTACTTAGTATTTGTTTTTTATTTGCGGCATCGCTAAGTGCAGTTACTAAAATTTGGTCAACAAGAGCATTTAAATTAAATTTTTCAATGTGGACAACTGGATCAGCCCGCATTCGAACTTCAGATAGTGAACGATCTATTAAATTTCTCATTCGAGTCAAATTTTCGCCGAGGACTCGGGATGTATTTCCACTATTACCAACTAACCCTTGCTTGATCATTTCATGCGCTATTGTGGCACTGGATAAGGCATTTCTAAGCTCATGTGCTAAAAAACCAAGATGTAGGACTTCTTTTTCTTCACTCGCTTGCACAATATGATACTGAAATTCTGAAACAGCAGAGGCTATGGCGATGTCTAAACACATGTTTAACTCATTAAATTCTAAGGTTGAAATTTCTGCACTTTTTCTTTGTGCAAATTCAGTAACGGCCTGGCAAAGTGAGCCATAAGAATGAACAACATGTGACAAAGTATAATTAAGACGCAGGAGTTCTTTACCATGTCCTGCAGCACCTTCGACAATTTTTTCCTCATCTTCTTTAACGCTTGTACTTTTAAGGAACCCAATAAGATGCTCATAAAATATTGGAAGACCTTTTTTTAATTCTATTGAAGATGGCAGTGGCCCTGCTAGTTTTAAAGTTTTCTCTTCAGCTAAATCTAATATCTCAGAGCGATAGGTTTCAAGAAATTTATAAAGCATTAATTCTCCTAAACTTTCAAAAGTTAACTGCAGTAAGGAAGCCAATGTGCTATTACTTCAATCCCATGCAAATAAATTCTTCAAAACTTATTCTAATTGTCGATGACTCGAAAGATAACCAAATGCTTCTGAAAATCATTCTGACTGAAAAAGGTTATCAAGTGCAATGTGCATCGAATGGTTCGGATGCGCTAGGTTTATTAAAAGAATTATCGAATTTACCAGATCTGATATTATTGGATGCTCGAATGCCGGTTATGGATGGCTACCAGTTTCGTCAAGAGCAAAAGAAAAATGACAGAATTAGAAATATTCCAGTTATTGTTATGACGGGAGAATCCGACATTGAAATGATTAGGCTAACAATGCAGCCAGAAGAAATTTTGCACAAACCACTCGACATTAAATCTATCATCGAAAATGTAGCGAAATTTTCTTGAAAAAATAACAGACGGAAAACTCCCTAAAATTTGAATCTAAAAATAATTCAAGAATGGTTGCTGTTGGTGCTTCAGCCGGGGGTCTAAAAGATTACTTCCAGAAATTCTTGTTTGCTCAACAAAAATGATTGTTTCGCAAGTGTTTGATGGCCTGAAGCCGCTTGCAAATCATATTTATATTCTTCCGCCAGATAAACTTATGGAAATTGAAAAAGGCTTACTTCATTTGATACTTTTAAGAAAACATGGCACAGATGAATTAATCAGAGCACGTGTCCTTGCACCATACCAATTCACTGGGCCGATAATGGCTCAGGCATCCGCTTGAT
>JAYTHR010000289.1:0-1230 GCA_043732425.1 Bdellovibrionales bacterium | reverse complement strand
GACCTGGCCGGGCAAAACTAGTCCAGATTATGTGATATAATCGGACTGAAAAAGGAGCAGTTATGGCCCGGAAGAAGTTTTCCCCAGAAGACATTATTCAATATCTCAGGTCTTTCGAAATCGAGCAGTCTAAGGGTTTAAAAATCGAAGAGGCATCAAAAAAAGTTGGTATTTCTTATCAAACTCTTTGCCGCTGGAAAAAAGAATTCGGCGGACTTCGTGTCGATCAAGCCAAAAGATTAAAAGATCTAGAACAAGAAAATAACCGCCTAAAAAAGTTAGTCGCAGATCTTTCAATTGATAATCAAATTCTGAAGGAAGTTTCAAAGGGAAACTTCTAAGCCCAGCAAAAAAGCGAGATGCAGTGATGCATGTTAAAAAAGAGCTGGGCTTTTCTGAAAGAAGAATTTGTAAAGTGATAACTTGGCAGCGTTCAAGTTTTAGGTACCAACCCGTGAATAATGAATTTCAAGATCGCTTGAAAGCGAGAGTTGTTAATTTAGCTTCTGAATACGGTCGTTACGGCTACAGACAAGTCACGGGACTTCTAAACATGGAAGGCTGGGATGTTGGGAAGGATAGAGTTTTTTCTATCTGGCGAAAAGAGGGTTTAAAGGTTCCACACAAGCAGCCAAAAAAATCAAGACTTTGGCTGAATGATGGATCATGCATACGTCAGCGCGCAGAATTTAAAAATCACGTTTGGTCTTATGATTTCGTGTCTGAACAAACACATGACGGAAGAAAAATTAAAATATTAAACATCATCGATGAATATTCCAGAGTGTGTTTAATGTCGTTAGTGGCTAGAAGAATTAGATCTCAAGACGTCATTTTCGCATTAGCTGATTTATTTTTAAAGCACGGATTACCGAAAAATATTCGCTCGGATAACGGTCCTGAATTCATTGCGAAGAAACTCAAATTTTGGCTTTTAAAGTTAGAAGTTCAACCGCTTTATATTGAGCCAGGAAGTCCATGGGAAAATGGCTATTGTGAATCGTTTAACGGAAAAATGCGCTATGAACTTTTAAATGGCGAAATTTTCTTTTCACTTTTAGAAGCCCAGGTTATAATTGAAAGATGGCGGAAACATTACAATACCAGGCGTCCACACAGCAGTTTGGGATATAAACCACCTTCTCCTGAAGTTTTTAAACCAAACTTCCGACAAGATATGGTATGCAATTTATGAACTTATAAAGTGGTACAAAAACTCCCGGCTGGTCA
>JAYTHR010000288.1:0-13723 GCA_043732425.1 Bdellovibrionales bacterium | reverse complement strand
CAGAATCATCGGTCCAACTCGCGGTTGGGGGAACAGCTCCTGTTGAAAGGACCAAGTTACTGGAAGTAGGACCTGGGTTAAAAACCAAGCGCACTGTGACACGAACTAATGGGTTTATACAAACTCCACTTGAGGGACAAATTGGCTCCCAAACAACCTTATAACTGATCGGACACGAATCGACTCCGGCCCCCGCATTTCCATTGAACGTTGTGCACGGGGATCCCTTATCGGCAAAACCTGCAGCGGGAGCATAACTCGGAGACGCCGTGGCAAAGGGTAAGGGATCAAAAGCAAGTACGCCCGCAGGATCATAAAGCTTAAGATCATAAATTCCTCCGGCCGTGCAGGCCGTTTTTTTAACCAAGCATTCCATTGATAAGCCAGCGGTTCCATTTTTTTGTAAGGTCATGGCCCACGCATTTTGATCGGTAATTAAAAATTGAAATCGAGTTTTTAATTCGCGTAGGGCCGCAGTTCGAAATTGATTATTTTGTTCTTTGTTCATCGCGGTGACGACGCTGACTAAACCCGACGCAACCAAAGCCATTAAACCCGACGCAATCATAATTTCAACTAAGCTGAAACCAGCCTTATTCTTCAGTTTATTTAATGACATAGCCGTGCCCCCCGAACTCTATTAGGATGACCGAAGGAGTCTGAAGCCGCAACAAGTAAAAAGATATTTTTATTTGAAGAAATCCCGCTGGCCGCTACTTCCTCAGCGTCTCAAAATGGGCCGTGAGTCTAAACTGTAAACCGCGCTACTTTAGCCCGCAGCTTACTTTTTAGTTTCATACTTATTTCTTACTCATTAATCGCTTTATGGTACTCAGTCTCGCTATAATCATCGACTAGAATAGCATCGTAACGAACCTTATCGGCTTCGGATAAAAGTTGAAACTCTTCGTCCGAAATAATCTTCTTCGCTAAAGCATCATTCCACGCAGCTGGACCTTTTTTCTTAGGAATAGAGCCTGCTTTAATCGCTTGGCGGATTTTTCTCTCGGCCGCTTCAGCTTTCGTCACGATAATGAAAGCATTCTCTAAGCGCGCCGTTTGATCTTCTAAGGCCGCGCGCGCTTTCACTTGTTCTATTCCATGCGTGGATTCACTCACCCAATAAATACCACCCGTTAAACGGTCGCGCTGGGGTCCTGCGGTCATCATCGATTGAGAAATCAAATGAGACCAACCATCAGTGGCCTGCGATCCCATTGAATTAATGCGGGACCAGGCTCCGAGCACACCTTTAAAAAACCAACGCAGCAGCGGGATTTTTAAATTATCGAATAAGCCATCGAACCCTTTTTGAATTTCAACCATGCTGTGTTTTAAGAAAAATTGCAGATACGGAAGATCTTCTTCCGGCTGCCCGTCTTCTTTGAAGCGTCGTAAGGCACACGTGGCCATGTACATATTCGAAAAAATATCCGCAAAACGCCCCGTGATTTTTTCTTTTGTTTTTAGCTGTCCGCCTAAAGATCCCATGGCGATGTCGGCTAAAATAGCAAACGTCGCTGAAGCCCAAGTTAAACGCCGGTAGTGAATACGAATCTTCGGATGAACGTTGGGCGGTACCGAAGCCAAATAACCCCGCGTTAACGACAGTAAAATAGAGCGACATAAATTTCGCACGACGTGTCCGATGTGACCCCAAAAAGCCAGGTCAAACTGCTTCACATTCCCGGCTTCAATCGCCGCCACTTCATCAAACGCAAACGGATGACACCGAAGGTCCCCTTGACCGAAAACAATTAAAGTTCGGGTCATGATGTTTGCACCTTCAACCGTAATTCCGATCGGTGTGGCGACGTAACCTTCCGCAATCAAATTACGATGTCCTAAAGAAATTCCCGCTCCACCCATGATATCCATCGCGTCATTAACGACCCGACGGCCCATTTCGGTCGCCTGATACTTAATCATGGCGGTTACAACCGGAGGCTTAAGCCCTTTATCTAGGGCGCCTAAAGTAAAGCGACGAACAGCTTCAAGTCCGTAAGTTGTTCCACCGATGCGGGCTAACGGCTCTTCGATCCCCTCAAATTTTCCAATACTTACACCAAATTGCTTACGCACTAACGCATGCGACGAGGCTGTTCGAAAAGCAAGCTTTGCCCCCCCCGTTGACTGCGCCGGTAATGAAACTCCACGGCCTGCAGCTAAACATTCCATCAGCATCGACCAACCTAAACCCACACCCGCTAAACCACCCACAACGGCGTCTTCTAAAACCACAACAACATCTGTCCCTTGCGTCGGACAATTATGAAAAGGAATTGTTAACGGATCATGGCGCCGACCAATAACTACACCCGGCGTGCTGGACGGAATTAAGCCGCACGTGATTCCTAAATCTTCAGTTTGTCCTAATAATTTATCGGGATCACGTAAACGAAATGCTAAACCTAGAACCGTCGAAATGGAAGCCAGCGTAATCCAGCGTTTATTCCAATTAATGCGGATACAAATTTTTCCTTCCGCATTTTTAAAGACGACACCCGATGACGTGATTGAGCCCGCATCAGAACCTGCCTGTGGCTCAGTCAGACCAAAGCAAGGAATTTCAAGACCACGAGCCAAGCGCGGTAACCAGTGTTTTTTCTGCTGCTCAGTACCGTAGTGAATCAATAATTCAGCGGGCCCTAAAGAATTAGGAACCATCACCGTGATCGAAACCGGCAACGACCGGGACGCCACTTTCATGACCACTTCGGAATGCGCCATGGCCGTAAAACCAAGACCACCAAATTCTTTCGGAATAATCATTCCGAAGAAACCTTTTTCATTTAAAAAATTCATTACGTCTTGCGGAATTTCTTTGTTCTTCCAGATTTTCCAAGGATTACAAAGTTTGCAAAGCTCTTCGACTGGGCCATTCATGAAAGCGACTTCTTCAGCCGTTAGTTTTCCGTAAGGCTCGGCCATGATTTTTTCAAAGTCAGGTTTTCCGGAAAATAAATCTTTCTCGATCCACACGACTCCGGCTTCTAATGCCGTTCTTTCAGTGGCAGAAATTTTAGGAACGACTCCCAATTTTCTCATCAGTTTCATAACACCATTAGAAACTAAGGCGGCTCGTAGCGGGGTGATTATGAAAATAAGAACAAACACCGCAAACACCGCAAGCACAGTACCGGAAGCTCCGAAACCATACAGAAGTATCAAGCCAACAAGACCCCAAACAAAAAGGGGTGCTGCAAAAAATCCCAGCACAAGCAGAACTAGCAGGGAAACTAAAACCGATCCCCAAACTGGTAAAGCATTCAGCAAAAAGCCGCAAAACTGATTCAGTAATTCCATATTGACTCCTTTATTGTGTCCTACATGTTGTCGTATGGCTTATTGGATCACGACGAACTTCGTCTTGCAAGTCGAGCAATTACTCTATGTTTCAGCAATGGTTTGAAGATAGTTTTATAAGAAGCTTGAAGAAGAGTTTAAACTTGGTTTCGATGGCGGCCGCAAAAGCAAAGTACTTTAAATAAAAAAACGGATAACCCTTGAGTCAGGTTATCCGTTTCGCTTTGGAACGTTGTATTTCGTAACTAAACGATTACTTGTGAGCTTCTGGAGTCGTTGGCTGAGCCGCTGGAGCTGTTGTTGTCGTTGTCGTTGTCGAAGTTGCCGCAGTTCCTGCACCGGTAGCTGTCGGCGGAGTTGTCATAGTCTCCTGAGTTGTTGTTGTTGTCGGAGCTGCCATTTGAGCTGCTGGAGTTGTTTCAACAGGCTGAGCAGATTGCTGAGGAGCATTCTTTGAACATGTGAATCCTGTTGCGAAACAAAGTGCGAATAGAACGGCCGTGAGTGTGATTTTTTTCATATATTACCCTTTCATGTTGGTAAAAAAGATAACATAGCTAACGGATGAAGTTTTGCCAATTTAAATTTGCGGTGAATGCCTGAATCTTTATTTTTTAATTCTATTTTCAGTTTGGCAATTCGACCGAATTCACCCTAGTATAAAAAAATGCAAAAAAATGAAAGTCTTCATAACATCTTATTTAATATTTTGATTCCTGTTTTAATTTTAAACAAAGGACACAAGCTTGGATTGGAACCTCAGTATTCCGTCATCCTGGCGTTATCTTTTCCACTTTTTTTCGCCATCAAATCATTGATTAAGTCAAAAAAGATTAATTACATTGCACTTTTAGGATTATTTAACGTTTTGGTTTCAGGAACCTTAACACTTTTAGCGCTGGGTGGAATTTGGTTTGCAATTAAAGAAGCGGCTTTTCCCTTATTAATCGGAATTTTTGTGCTCTTTTCTAGCTTTACGGAAAAACCATTTTTTAAAACATTATTTATGAACCCGACAACGTTTGATCTGGAAAAAATTGAATCTCATTTAGATACTGCGGATAAAAAATTACAGTTCGCGCAGCTGATGAAATCCACCACCCAACTTTTATCACTGTCTTTTTTAACAAGTGCCACGTTCAATTTTTTCGTGTCACTACGAATTTTTACGCCCTTACCAGTGAGTTTCACACACTCTGAAAAACAAGCGCTTTTGAACCAACAGCTAAGTCAGATGACTTTACTCTCGATGGGAGTCATCCTAGTTCCTTCAATACTATTTTTAGGCAGTATCATGTACTTTACGTTTCGAAAAATCCACACCTTAACCGGGCTAACGACCGACGACCTTATTATCAAATAACGGCCAAATAACGACCAAATAGCGGCGCGTCTTAATTTATAGAATTCGGAAATGGTTCGCGCTAATTAAAATTATACGGCGGTGGCGGTGGCTGTGGCGGAGCTTCGCCAAAGCCCGCGTCGATATTGCCATTGTAAATTCCGGCAGCAGCCCCTTCGAAATCAATCGGTGGCGGCGGTGGCGGCGGAATTTCTTCAAAGCCATCAATGGGATTCGTCGCTGGCAAATAATCATTCTGAATCGGATAATCATCAAACGCCGGAGGTGGAGCCGCGAAACCACCAGTCCCAGAATTAGCTTTTCCTGGGTTGGAATCCCCACCCGGAGTTTTCTTCGTCCATTTGTTACTGCCGCGTTTTCTAAAATCAAAGCGCGGTCTTTGCGGCACAAGATTAAGCTCATCCAGTTCGTCAGCCCCTGCCGTCGGACTGGCTCTCATCGCAATTTGTTCGCGCGTTTTTACAACTAGCAATCGTGCCGTTTCCATTTTTTCCGATTCATTTTTTTTAATCTTTACATCTTCACGGTATTCCGGACTATTTTCTTGCGGTGATGATGTTTTCTTTTGTTTGCGGTGTTCCGCTAATCCCCGCTCGCGCACGAGATCCCAACGCTCTTGTTCTTCCAAAAAACCCGCCAGACCTTTTTCGCGTTCGTTACTGAAAACTTTTTTAGCATCGCGGTCTTGATGGAATTCAATTTTGCGGTTTTGATCATGGCTTGCCGCCGATTTAAGCGACAAAAGAAGTTGAGAATCGAGCTCCTCCGTCTGCACGTAAAAAGGCAAACTCATGGCTAAGCAAATAGAAAATAAAAAAAATCGATCCATACCCAGCCGTTTCACTTGTCTATATTAATTGGAATTCCTGATTAAGCCCATTTGAATTCATCTTTTCTCGACCTTTGTCTTTACCTTAGCTTTGATTTCATATATCTTTTTCAACACTTATGGAAATGCTACAACACATTGGAATTTTTTTCGCCGAAACCTTTATCATCGTCCTAGCGATCATTGCGGTTTTAATTACGATCGCAACACTAGCCCTTAAAGGGAAACACAAAAACACTTTTGAAATTGAGCTCTTGCACGAAAAATATGAAGACCAAGTGCAGGCCTTAAAAGAATCTTTTTTAAATTCGGCCGAAATTAAAAAAGAGCAAAAGCGCGTGAAGAAGGAACAGAAGAAAAAAGAAAAAGAAGGTCACCACGATGAAAAAACCCGTCGTATTTTTGTGATCGAATTTCTACACGGAGACATCAAAGCTTCGGCCTCTGAAAACTTAAAAGAAGAAGTGACTTCCGTTTTAGGAGTCGCCACACCCAACGACGAAGTGGTTGTGAAAGTCGAAAGTCCAGGCGGTATGGTGCACAGCTACGGGTACGCCGCGGCTCAATTACTTCGCATTCGTGACGCCAATGTTCCGTTAACCATTTGCGTCGATCAAGTGGCGGCTAGCGGCGGCTACCTGATGGCGTGCGTGGCTCATAAAATTATTGCGGCTCCGTTTGCGCTGATCGGCTCGATTGGTGTTGTGGCGCAGGTGCCAAATTTCAATCGGTTACTTAAAAAATATGATGTCGATTACAAAGAATATACGGCCGGCGATTACAAACGCACCGTCAGTTTATTTGGCGAAATTACCGAAAAAGGCGAACTTAAATTTAAAGAGCAATTAGAATTAACGCATCAGTTGTTTAAAACCTTCGTTTCTCGCTTTCGACCGAAAATGGATTTAGCCAAAGTGGCGACCGGCGAATTCTGGTACGGAGAAAATGCAATTGCTTTAGGTTTAGTGGATGAAATCAAAACCAGTGACGAGTACTTAGTGAATTTAGCGAAAGATCATCAAGTCGTTAGAATTTCGTTTGAACATAAACCTTCGCTGATGGAAAAAATCTCTGAAAGTATTTCGGCAACCATTACAAAAGCCGTTAGTCTTACAATTTCTAAATTAGTCACTGAAAATAAAGTCACAAAATCGATGTGACACGGGCTGTTATCGAACAGCCTTTCTTTATTTTTTTCCAGCAGTCTTGTACACCTTTGTGACCTGATGTTTCACATTAGTTTATTTTAATAAAAAAAAAGAGGAACTTTTGAATCCAGTTGTTCAAGTTAAAGATTTAGAAACAACATTTTTTTTAAAGTCAGGGCCTTTCCGCGCGGTCAACCGCATTTCTTACACCATCAATCAGGGACAAACCCTGGGTATTGTTGGCGAATCGGGCTGCGGTAAATCAGTCACTTCATTTTCTTTAATGCGCCTCATCGAACAGCCCGGAAAAATCACCCACGGCCAAGCCCTTCTCAACGGTAAAGATATCTTTAAATTAAGCTCGACCGAAATGGAAACCGTGCGCGGTGGTCAGATGGCCATGATTTTCCAAGAACCGATGACGGCATTAAATCCCGTGTTAACCATCGGGTACCAGATGAATGAGCAAATCGAAAAACACCTGAAATATTCAAAAAAAGATGCCAGGGACCGCGCGATCGAAATGCTTCAGCTGGTGGGAATTCCTTCGGCGATGGAACGCTATGATAATTACTCGCACCAACTTTCCGGCGGAATGCGCCAACGGGCCATGATCGCAATGGCTTTGTCTTGTAATCCTCAGTTCTTAATTGCGGATGAGCCGACGACGGCTTTAGACGTCACAATTCAGGCACAGATTCTTGAACTATTTCAAAGCTTACAAGAAAAGCTGCATATGACAGTCCAGTTTATCACTCACGATCTTGGTGTTATTTCCGAGATTTCAGATCAAGTTCTGGTGATGTACGCAGGTCAAATGTGCGAGACCGGCCCCACTCAAGACGTCCTAACGACTCCCCATCATCCGTACACGGCGGCTTTGATTGAGTCGCGCCCGCGCATGGGTCACCGGGTCAGTCGCTTAAAAACAATCGAAGGTTCGGTGCCAGCTCCGCATGAACTTCCGGCCGGCTGCCCGTTTTCGAATCGCTGTTCCCGCGTGCGTCCTGAATGCTGGAAAAACAAACCCCCGATGACACCAATCACGGCCACGCAATCTGTGGCTTGCTTTAACCCCATTCCCTAAAAAAGGACCTGAAAAATCAATGAACGATGCCGACATCATTCTACAAACTAAAGGCCTTAAAAAATACTTTCCCATTAAGAAAGGATTTTTTTTACGTGAAGTCGGTCAAGTTAAGGCTGTTGATGACATCGACTTAACTATTTTTCGCGGCGAAACTTTAGGTTTAGTCGGAGAATCCGGCTGCGGGAAATCAACCCTAGGCCGCGCTTTAATTCGGTTGTACGAGCCGACGGCGGGTTCAATTCAATTTGACGGCTCTGACTTTCTTCACGCCTCCGGAGAATCTTTACGACAAAAGCGTAAAGATATTCAGATGATTTTCCAAGACCCATTTGCTTCGTTAGATCCACGCATGACCGTAGGACAAATTGTGGAACAACCTTATCAAATTCATAATCTTCTAAATCCGAAAGAGCGCGCGCTGCGCGTGAAACAACTTTTAGATCTGGTGGGCCTTAAGGCGTCTCACGTGAATCGCTATCCTCACGAATTTTCGGGAGGTCAGCGTCAACGTATTTCGATTGCGCGCGCGATTGCCTTAGATCCTAAACTGATTATTTGCGATGAGCCCGTTAGTGCCTTAGACGTTTCGATCCAGGCGCAGATTCTGAATTTATTAAAAGATCTGCAAGGGCGCTTGAAATTAACTTACTTATTTATCTCTCATGATCTGTCGGTGATTGAACATGTCTGTGACCGTATTGCGGTGATGTATTTAGGTCGTATCGTGGAAATTACGTCTCGCGATGAATTATTTAAAAACCCCATGCATCCGTACACCCAGGCTTTAATGTCTTCCATCCCAACAATTGGCTTAGGGAAGAAAAAAATGAGTAAAATTTTAACCGGAGAAATCCCCTCTCCGATTAATCCGCCATCAGGATGTACGTTTCATCCACGCTGCGCTTACAAAATGGATATTTGCCCACAAATCGCGCCCGCTTTGGAAGGCCCCGAGGGCCACTTGAAATCTTGTCATTTAAAACAAAGTTTAGCTTTAAGTATTAAAACAAATTCAACAACACCAAAGGAGTTGTTATGAAAAATTTAGGTCTTCTTTTAGTAGCCTTAGCCCTGGTTACAAGCTGTACAAAAAAAGAAAATGCAGATGAGACGAATCCGGCAGCGCCAGCACCGCAGGCAATTAGCAGTTCATCTAAATTATCAAACAACGAATTGAAAATCGGAATCTCTCAGGAATTCGAGAATTTTAATCCCTTGATCGCGAGTATGGCAGCAACGTCGTACATGCTACGCATGGTTGCGCGTACCCTAACCGTCATTGATGCCGATGGAAAATGGGTTCCCCAGTTAGCGAAACAGATTCCGACTTTAGAAAATGGCGGCGCTAAAATCGTCGACAAAGGCGGAAAAAAGAAATTAGTGGCCGTTTGGGAAATTCTAGAAAAAGCCTCATGGGGTGACGGAAAACCCGTTATTTGTGATGACTTCGCTTTCGCGCTGAAAGTGGCTTCTTCACCGACTGTTTCGATTGGTGAAAAAGAAACGTACACGCAGGTAGAAAAAATTGAAGCGGATCCTAAAGACGCCAAGAAATGTACTTTCACGTACGAAAAAGCCCGTTGGGATTTTTACCAAATCGCTAACTTTTTCCCGTTACCAAAACATTTAGAAGAAGCTGTTTTTAAAAAAAATGGCACCCAAAAAGAAGGCTACGAGAAGAATTCTTTGTATTCAAAAGAGCCTACGAATCCAGGCTTATTTAACGGTCCGTACCTAGTTTCAGAACTTCAGCTGGGTGATCACGTGACGTTTACACAAAATCCTAAGTTTTACGGCGAACCCGCAAAAATTAAAAAAATTATCGTGAAGCTGATTCCTAATACCGGAACGTTAGAGGCGAACTTACGTTCCGGAACAATCGATCTGATTTCTTCTTTAGGCTTAGCTTTAGATCAAGCTTTAGCTTTTGATAAAAAAATTAAAGAAGAAAAGTTAGGTTACAGTGTGCTGTTTCAACCGAGTGCCGTGTATGAGCACATCGATTTAAATTTAGATAACCCAGCTTTAAAAGATGTGCGTGTGCGTAAGGCTCTACACTACGCGATCAATAAAGAAGACCTCGTGAACGCTTTATTTGAAGGTAAACAACAGCCCGCAATCCACAGCGTAACTCCGAAAGATCCTTGGTACACTGATGATCCCACAAAGGTCGTGATTTACAAATACTCTAAACGTGAAGCCGATCGATTATTAGATGAAGCTGGCTGGAAAATGGGCTCTGACGGGATTCGCGCTAAAGATGGAAAAAAATTATCTTTTACACTGATGACGACGGCCGGAAACAAAACCCGCGAACTTGTCCAAGTCTACTTACAGAATCAGTGGAAACAAGTTGGTATCGAAGTGAATTCTAAAAACGAACCGGCCCGCGTATTCTTTGGCGAAACGACTAAAAAACGTGGTTTTGATTCTATGTCTTTATTTGCTTGGGTTTCGTCCCCGGAAAGTTCTCCGAAGTCGACCTTCACATCGAAAAATATTCCAACAGCTAAAAACGGTTGGTCTGGCCAAAACTACATGGGCTGGAAAAATTCTAAAGTGGACACTTTACTCGAAAACTTAGACACGGAATTTAAGCCAGAAAAACGGATCGAGATGATGCATGAAGTTTTAAAATACTACACCGAAGAAGTGCCTGTTTTACCGCTTTACTACCGTTCAGATGTGGCCGTTATTCCAAACCAAATGAAAGGTTACAAATTAACGGGCCATCAGTTTCCGGAAACAGACGATGTTGAAAAGTGGACTTTAGAGTAGTTGAGAACCCTCGGTTAATTTGGATGAACTCCAAAAAAGTTAGGACAGCATGATTACATTTATTTTACGACGATTATTGCAAACACTGATTGTTATCGTGATTTTATCTTATGTTTGCTTTGGCTTAATGACCTTAATGCCCGGTGATCCCGTAGAATTAATGATTTCCGCAAATCCTAAAATCACGACGGAAGATGTTGTTCGCTTACGAGACTTCTACGGTTTAGATCAACCGCTTTACCGTCGCTATTTCAATTGGGTTTCCGATATTGCACAGGGCGATTTAGGATATTCTAGAACGTACCGCATCCCCGTCACCGAAATGATGGGGCCTTCGTTACGCGCTACTTTTATTTTGTCTTCAGTTTCTTTAGTTTTTTCTTTATTAGTCGCAATCCCGTTGGGTATTGCCTGCGCGCTCCGGCCTAATTCGAAATTAGATTATGCCATCAATCTATTTAATTTTGGCGGAATCTCGCTTCCCTCATTTTGGTTAGGTATTGTTTTGATTCTTATTTTTGCGGTGAAGCTCAATTGGCTTCCCGCCGGAGGCTACCAAACCACGGGACTACATTATGATTCTATTTTTGGAGAATTCCTGGATAAATCGAAATATCTCATTTTACCGATGCTGTCTTTATCGATTCAATCTATCGGCCGTTTCTCGCGGTTTGCCAGATCCTCGATGTTGGAAGCTCTGCGGAATGATTTTATTCGAACAGCCCGGGCCAAAGGTATGTCGGCTCAAGTGGTTATTTGGCGTCATGCTTTTAGAAATGCTTTAATACCCTTAGTGACTATTATTGCGATCAGTATTTCTTCTGTGTTTTCGGGAGCGCTAATTACGGAAACTCTTTTTGCTTACCCCGGCGTGGGGCGTTTAATTTATTCTTCGATCATGGGAAATGATTTTAACGTGGCGATGGTTTCTTTTGTGATTTCTGTCAGCATGGTGCTTTTATTTAATCTTTTTGCAGATCTTCTGTATGGTTTCGTTGATCCACGAATTTCGTATAAATAGGCTTTGGGGAAAAATATGACAAACGCAGAACCTAAAATAGTAGATCCCACTGAAACCAATTCTGGAGCTGAAAACTATTTGAACAAAGCCCAAATTGCTCAATTAGAAAAAGCACAGTCTTTAACTGAAGTTGTTTACAATCAGTTTAAAGAACATAAAGCGGCCGTTATTGGTTTTTACACGATTATCGTTTTTATCGTTGTGGCTCTGAGCGCCCCGCTCATTGAAAAAGTTTCGGGACTTGATCCGGATGCTCAGAATGTTTTTAATCGCTACAAGCCGCCGTTTTCTAGAATTCAGGCCAGCAGTGACACCAAAGAATCAGCAATTAAAGCTTTTATAACCGAGAATCCGACAGAGGCCTCTGAAATTCAAAACCAGCTCATCAGCAACAACCGCATTTCTCCGGTTCGACCTGAAGATGCCTTGTATGACTGGGCCCAGTTAGATCGCACGAAAGCTTTGGCCGCGATTGATAATTTAACGATTCCTAAAAAATCAGAACTAACCAAGATGATAAAAGGTTTTGAAACACTTCACCTTTTAGGAACTGATGAGCTCGGACGCGACGTGGTGATGCGTCTTATTTATGGAACTCGGGTTTCAATGGGCGTTGGTATTTTAGTCGCTATTGCTTCGACCTTAATTGGACTTATTATTGGAGCTTTAGCCGGATTCTACGGCGGCTGGATCGATACCGCCTTGATGCGGGTCACTGACGCTTTGTTATCACTACCTATTTTACCGGTTTTAATTGTTGTGGCCGCCATTGATTTACAAAAAATTCCTTTTTTAAATTCAGTGATCTCGTCGGGGAACGAAAGTATTTTAAAGCTGGTTTTTATTCTGTGTATTTTTTCGTGGATGACCGTGGCGCGTTTAGTTCGCGGCAGTATTTTATCTTTACGTGAACGAGAATTCGTTCTTGCCGCAAAAACTTTAGGAGCTAAAGACCGCACGATTATCTTTCGCCATATGTTTCCGAACGTCATTGCCCCGATGCTCGTGTCGGTCACTTTAGGCGTGGGTGAATCCATTTTATCTGAAGCGGCGTTAAGTTACCTGGGACTTGGTATTCAACCACCGACGCCGAGCTGGGGAAACATGCTTTTTAACGCGCAAGAATTAATCTACCAGGCTCCGTACTTGGCGATCATCCCGGGCGTCCTGATTTTTATTGTCACCATTAGCTTTAATTTTCTAGGGGACGGTTTGCAAGATGCGATCGATCCAAAAGCTATCCGACGATAATTTGGCCGGGTCTGTTAATTTTACATTTTCCTCTTAGGTAAAGATCCTTAAAAAGCCACCTGCGAGTTCCTCGCAGGAACTTCGTCGTGGCACTCAATTTGGAGTAAAAGCTAGCGTAGAGCGAAGTGCGGTTTTTGCCGAATCCGCTGCGTTGTCAGTCTGTCACCTTCAATCTGGTTGACAGTCTATCAACTTCAATCTGCAGGATCGCCACACTTTAGCCTTTCAGGGGAGAGCTTTATGAAGAGACAATTCCAACTCACTTTAACTCACGTGTTATCTATTTTGGGAACGTTCTTTTTTTCGTTTCTGTTATCTCAGGGGGTTTTCGCCGACGCTTCCTTTGAAGTGATGTGTCGCGGAAAAGCTAAAGAGATCGCGGCTGAAACCTACAAAGGGTGCATGACGGAATACCGCCAAACCCAGCTGGAACAAATTCGAAAAGAATATAAAGAAGAACTAAGCCAGTTAAAAAATCAGTACGATAAAAAATTAAAGAAACTGACGGGGAAAGCCTCGCCAGTCAGTTCACCAGTAAATCAACAATCAAATTCGCCCGCGCAAAACGGTGCCGAATCGGTCAATTCACCCGATGCAGATGGATCAAGCACATCGAACATCGAGCCCAGCACCCAGGCCACTACTCAAGCCACGGTCCATGCCACGACTCAACCTACTGTCCAACTCAAGCGCACACGTCAACGCTCTTCAGGCGCCCGGATGCCCACTAAAAAAATAGGATCGGGAACGCAGGTAATTGATCTGTCAAAGTCTGTGGATACTCAGCTGAATTCGGGTGCGGTGATCGCAGAATCGACTCGAAGAGAGAAAACAGATCCGAACGAGAATAGCGATATTGAAATAGTTGAACTCCCGGTTCAAGAGTAGTAAACTAAGATCCAACGAGGTGCCTTATGGGTGAGTTTGGTATTACACA
>JAYTHR010000287.1:0-1232 GCA_043732425.1 Bdellovibrionales bacterium | reverse complement strand
TTTGTTCTTTAATTTCAGAATATAATTTATCGCCTCGTGTTTTTAAAAACTGGCCTTCTTTAGATTTTGCATCGAAGCCCGCAAAAAGAGTATCTCCCTTGAGACCCTGAGCAGCACGTAGTTGGTCGAGCTCATCTTGATTCGCCAGCGACGAGTGATTTCCGGGTGCTGCCGCCATTCTTAAACCCCAGCCTTTTAAGGTATGAGCAATGATTATGGTTGGTTTTCGCGTCGACTCTTTCGATTTCAGCATGGCCTCTGCAAGTAACAAAATATCGTGACCACCAAAATCGCGAAAAGAATCGTAAAGTTCTTGGTCCGAAACACTGTCGATAAACTTTTTCATCGTCGGATGTTCTTTGATGATTCCTTTTTTTAGAGCCTTCATATCTTGAACTAGAAGTAACGCTTGCAGTTCGTAGTCTTGTAATTCTTTTTCTAAAAAGTTTTTAAATACATCTCCGCCCGGTTTTTTAAATAAATTTTGGCGCTTTGATCCATGGCGTACTTGAATCACTTCCCAGCCATTTGCCGCCATTGTTCTTTCGATGCGGTCAGCATCTGTGCCGTGCATTTGTTTTTCGTTTATGATGCGGTGGCCATCTAAAGACTGACGATTGTAATCTACAATCCAAGTTAAATTTCCAATTTCTCGATCCGCAAAATCAGGTACCGCTTCGTACATAGAGCCTTCACGGAATTCAGAATCACCTGATAGGGCCCAGAAGTGCGCTTCCGGAACGTTGTAATTATGTTCCCGAGCAAAACGATAAGCTAAGGCCAAGTAGCCCGCTTGCACGGGTGGTATTCCCACAGTTCCTGAAGGGAAAAAATTGTGGTGATCCGAATCATAGGCAGAATGGTAAGATTGAAAAACGGGTTCGCCATTTTTAGAGTATTTACGTAGTCCCATCATCGCCGTATTTTTTTGTTCTTCCGTTAGCTTTGATAAGTCCGAATTTAAAAATAGATCGAGTAAATAATTGTAAGAATGATCCGTTGGGGATGCGTGAGGTTTATTGGCGACGTGATCAAATCCCGATTTTACAATAAGATGTAAAGCTCCCATGATGTGCAAGGCACTGGCGCTACCAGAAGCATGGCCGCCCACTTTGGGTTCGCCTTTTTCTTTATCGGGACGCGTGTTCGCTTGAAAAATCATTTGCGTTGCAAAGTAATGAGCCCGACGCGCGATGGATTCCAAAGTTTCACGTGAAAGATCTTTTAGATTT
>JAYTHR010000286.1:0-1232 GCA_043732425.1 Bdellovibrionales bacterium | reverse complement strand
CAGGCCCAGAGCGATGCGGTCAAAAAATTCGAATTGGCTCACGCCCAGCAGCATTCTGAGCCGCAGGCAACGGAAAAGCCATCGAATGTTATTAAGCTAAAAGATAAGAAGCCGGTTCTGAACATGGGAAAAGAACCCACCGATAATAAAATTAAAAAAATTGAAAATTTTTAAATTATTCTGTGCTATGGTAGCTAGCTATGGACCCGAACGATTTTAAAAATTATCTGAATTATTTAGGCGACGTTTTGGGTATCAAGCAAATAGTTACCACGCACGCCGCAGTGTCGTCGACGCCGCTACAATTACTTATTTCAGTTTCCGACTTAAGCTCTTACACCTTAGACGAAACAGCTTTACTTGAAAAAATGATTACCGCGCTTCAGCTGGGGTCTATTTCTTATCGGGTTCAAGATGACAAAGATGCCAAAACCCCGGCCGCGTACCATCTTGTTTTTGCAGATGAAATTTTTGAATTCGTGACGTCATCACAAAATACCACGATAACGTTTTCTCCGCGTAAGTTACTGCGGGATCCAAACCTTAAGAAGCAAGCTTGGTCCGAAATGCAGATTTTATTACAAAAAATAAAAAACCCGTGAAAAAAACTAGTCCTTAAGTCTAGCGTGCCTTTTTCTTAGCTAGACTTCGGGTCAGATGTTGGCGGTCTGGGAAAAGTCTTCCTAGTCATCGCTCCGTTGCCTGTTGATGATGATTTCATGCGAAGATTTATTTTAATTCTGTTGGTTATTCAAGGTTTCAGTTTCAGTATTTTAGCAAACGTGATCACCCATGAAATTAATTATTCGAATATTCGCGTGCGTCTTTTCAAAGAGCTTGAGCAGTTTCCGCGCATTCAAAATGCGCAAGCCAAAGTGATCGCACATCGTTTGTGGGCTATCGATGGAACTCATCTGACTTTTCAAGGTAAAAAGCTATCCTCAAAAAACTTTATTCTTAAAAAAGAAAATGGTCGCTTTGATCTGATCGGGGTTTTTGATTTTAATAAGTATCTGGCCGGTGTCGTCTCAAAAGAAATGCCTCTACGCTGGCCATTGGAAGCCTTGAAGGCTCAGGCCGTCATTGCTAGATCTTACGCCCTGTCCAGAATGAGTGAGCGCAAAAATAAAATATTTCATTTAGATACCGATCAAATGGATCAGGTTTTCGCGGTGACCACTTCGGAAAAAGCAAACTTAGCAGTCGCCCTTACGGATCAGATCGTACTTAAA
>JAYTHR010000285.1:0-4428 GCA_043732425.1 Bdellovibrionales bacterium | reverse complement strand
TGATCGTTGGTATTATGACGATTAAGTCGATTTCCCAAGCTTACAATATTCCCATGATTGGAATTAACCATCTGGAAGGCCATTTGCTGGCTCCGTTTTTAAAAGATGAAGATTACTCACCGCCGGAAAATTTTAGCTATCCCTACATTGCCTTGGCGGTCAGCGGAGGGCACAGCAGTTTGTACTGGGTGACACAGCTTGGTCACTACACGATCATCGGCACAACGAAAGATGATGCTGCCGGTGAAGCTTTTGATAAATTTGCAAAAATGCTTAACCTGGGGTTTCCTGGTGGTTCATTAGTGGATAAGAATTCCATCGGTGGAGATCCTAAAAAATATGATTTTCCCCGCAGCCTAATCAATGAAGATAGTCTGATGATGAGTTTCAGCGGCCTGAAATCCTCAGCGGCGCGTTTGATTGAAAAATTATCCACTGATGAAATAGAAAAAAACAAAAGTGACCTTTGCGCTTCGTTCCAAGAGGCCATCGTCGATGTTTTATTAGCAAAACTAGAAAAAGCGGCAACCCGCTTTAAATGCCGACAGATAATTATTACGGGCGGAGTCAGTGCTAATTCGCGTTTACGCATTCAAGCTGAAATTTTAGCAAAGAAAAAAAACTACACGTTAGTGATTCCACCCTTACGATACTGCACCGATAATGCGGCTATGATTGGATATGCGGGCCTACTGCATTTGAATGAAGGTCTTCGGTCAGACCTAAAAATGGGGCCGTCATCTCAACCTTTAGAAAATGATTTTAAATATGATTTACAGTAATTTTTTTAACACTGGAAAAATATTATGAGTGCGTATTCGCGCCTGGCCCAGCGTATGGATGAACTTGATGTCTACGCAAAGAAATCCTTAGGCCAAAATTTTCTAGTTTCAGACACGGTTATTGATAAAATAATTGAGGCGGCACTTAAATTTAATTCTGAAAAAATAGTCGAAATCGGGCCGGGTTGCGGAGCCTTAACTGATATCCTGATAGAAAAATACAAAAATTTAAAATTGATTGAATTGGATCGAAATTTATATGAATTTTGGAAATCAAAAGGCTGCGACATCATTAATGCCGATGCCCTGCAGATGGACTGGTCAAGCTTCGGTAATTATTTACTAGTTAGTAATTTACCCTACCAAATTTCATCTTCATTAGTTATTGATCGCTCATTGGATCAGAATCCACTACAGGGAATGGTATTAATGTTTCAAAAAGAAGTCGCGCAAAGAATTCGTGCGACCCATCAAACAGAGCATTACGGAATGCTGAGTATCATTGCTCAAGAGTTCTGGGAAATTCAGACGGTGTGTGATGCGGGTCCTCGAGATTTTAAACCACCTCCGAAAGTCGCCAGCCGGGTTTTATGTTTTAAGCCTAGGAAAACGAACATTTCAAATCCTCAAGAATATTTAACTTTTGTCAAAGCAGCCTTTAAACAGCGCCGGCGCATTCTTAAAACTAACTTGCTACAGCTGGGGCCTAGCTATGATCTTAAATTACTGCTAGATTGGTTGAACAAAAATCGCAAGACGGATAAAGTTCGCGCAGAAGAACTGTCCGTGCATGAACTTAATTCTTTATATCACTTTTTAAAGATGAAGTAAAAGTGAAGTAAAAGTGGATTCAAAATAAACCGGAAGTTAGACGGAAATTAACTTCTAGCACCTCAGGGGTCATTTGGAAAAATCAATTCTTTTGATTCAAGAAAATAAGCAGGCTCGCTTTAATTATCATATTGTGGATACCTATGAAGCCGGGCTGGTATTAACGGGCAGCGAAGTCAAATCCATTCGCGCGAAGAATATTCAGCTCAAAGATGCTTACATTTCCTTTAAGGGGCATGAAGCATTTTTACAGAACGCGCATATCAGCATTTACAAAGCCAGCAGTTACAACAATCACCAACCCGAGCGTCACCGGAAGCTTCTTTTACATCAAAGTGAATTGGAAGATATTTTTGCTGCCTTAAGAGAAAAAGGCTTAACGTGCGTTCCCTTAAAAATGTATTTTAAAAACGGACGGGTCAAAGTCGAAATTGGACTAGCTAAGGGTAAAAAAAATCATGACAAGCGAGAGTCAATTAAGAAGCAAGACGCTGATCGACAGCTTCGTCGCGTGACGAAGTTTGATCGTTGAAAATAATATTTCTTGCTTGGACCTGCTTATAGATGTGTAGCCACAAAAATGCGTTCCATAGGCTAGCCGCAACGGTCGATGATAAAATGATAAAAACAATCCATTTTTTTTCAAATTCTAGATTTTCGGTTACATTGAAGTTCAAGGGAATCAGAGTCTGAATAACACTGTAGTTTTGAAAAACCCAATAAAGTACGGGCAAAAAGAAAACAAGCTGCATCGCTACCGATACCAATATCAGCTTGAATATTAAATGAGACGGACTATCCATCAAATTTTGATACTGGTGGGTAAAAAAATTCCAGCGCGGTTTTCTTTTCCCGAAGTGATGACCAATTTTCATATGTATCAAATCGGTATAATTGCATTGTCAATTAAGTCCAATTTGCTAAGATCTAGGTATGAAATACTTAAACAGGACTTTAATCTTTAGTTTTACAGTACTGGCGATGACTTTTTTTTTAATGAGCTGCCAAATAGAAACCAAACGAACTCAGGATGAAGATCGCTCGACTTTAGTCGATCTAAAATACAGCCTCACGCAAGATCGATCGGAATTCGAAAAAATACGAGAAAATATTCCAGCAGAAGTAAGAAAAAAAAACGATGAAAAATCATTACTTGCCGAATGGATGTTGGGCTTCCGCCTGTCACCTAATGAAATCCGTGAACGTTACGATAATTTAGTTCGAAAGAAGCGAGATCTTTTTAGTGCTGATTTGTCTAAATCACGGGAAGACTATTCAAGAACTGAGAAAAAAAATAGGGATGCACTCTTGAGGGGATTAGAAACTGAGCGCAATGACTTTTCAAAAGGAAAAAAAAGCCGAGAAGAAAGAGCTGATTTTTACAATCGCTTAGATGATAAAAGACGTAATTACTTTGCCGAAGAACGTGAAAAAAAGGATGAATTTGAATCCATCGTCAGAGATCAAAGAAAAAACTTTGAAGATTATCTTAAGGAAAAAAATTTAGATTTTAATAGCGAACTAAAGGCCTACACGGAAAACTGGAATTCCCAGAAAAAAGTTCATGACTGAACTAGTTAAGTATTTTCTTTATCTTGGCTTTACAGGTTTTGGTGGGCCATTGTCTCTTATACAACAAATGCGGCAACATCTGGTCGAAACGAAGCGATTGATGGACGGCCCCCAGTTCGACAAAGCTTTTACGCTAATCAAAGCCATGCCTGGACCCATAGCGTTTCAAATGGCGGTATACTGCGGTCAATTTCTTAATGGCCGCTGGACCGGCTTTTTATTTGGACTGGCACTTGTTGCGCCTTCATTCTTGATGATGATTTTGGTAGGGATTGGATATGAATTTTTTCAGGAAAATATTTTAATAACAGCTCTTTTGAACGGGTTTCAGTTCGCTGTTGCGGCGGTCTTAGTGTGGAGTTTAAAAAGCTTTTTTAAACAGTCATATAAAAATATTGTTTTTTGGTGCTTACTTATTCTTGCGGCTTTCCTCTATCTACTTAAGCTGTTGCCCGAGCCGGTTATTATTCTGGGATTTGGTGCCTTTGTAGTGACGTTAAAGAAAGTGTCCAAGAAAAATTTTTACTTTTTTTCGGCAGTCGGCGTGATCAGTGAGCCTGATATTTTATGGAAGTTATTTAAAATATGTGCTTATGGCGGAGCATTTGTTTTTGGAACGGGTTTAGCCATATTACCCGTGTTGCAAAATCAGTTCGTCGTCAGATACCACTGGCTTAATTTACAGACATTTAATGACGGGGTTACTTTTGGTCAAATGACTCCTGGGCCCTCGATTATTACGGCTACTTTTTTAGGTTTCAAAGTTGCCGGCATCATGGGGGCGATCGTTGCAACCAGTGGGATTTTTATCGTCCCTTTATTTCATATACTTACTTGGTTCCCGAAAGTTTTAAATTGGTTAAGTCAGCAAAAATGGATAAATGACTTTATGATCGGTGCTACTGCGGCGGTCGTAGGGGTTCTGCTGATAACGATCTATCAGTTAAATCAAATGTTTATTAGTTCGATATATTTTTGGATTATTTCTATGAGTGCGCTCTTCGTTTTATTGTTAAAACCGAAAACACCGATTTTTTTCGTAATTCTTGCTGGGGGATTCGTCAATTTACTCGTAAGTCTTGCCACGATGAATGCGGTCTAACTGAACCAGTAAGCCTTGCAAATCAGTTAAGAAATCGGCCGCACTGTTTCCAAAGCTTAAACCAATTTGAATTTTAGAAGTTTTTTGTAAATGATCAATATGACGGATGCGGCAAAATATTTTCTCGCGCTCGAAGTTATT
>JAYTHR010000284.1:0-1238 GCA_043732425.1 Bdellovibrionales bacterium | reverse complement strand
AGGTTCCTGAAAAACTTCCCTCCAGAAAAAAAACCGGCTGAGAGTAGCCTACGGTTAGTCCATAAGCCCGGTAACTGGATGGCAAAATAGGCGTGTCGACGTAGTGATAATCAGAAAAATAAATTTTGTAGTCTATTTTTGAGCCCGACCAGTTTTGCTCAAGCTCCAGCTGAAATTTATTTTCGAAACCGGTCAGGTAGCTGGCACTCGCAGTTTTGTTCGTAATGTTATTTGTTTGAGCTAAAAAGCTAAAATAATTGTCCTGAGCTTTATAAGACAGATCTAATGTCAGTCCTGTTTGATTAGAAAAAAGCGTATTGTCGTAATAATCAATTAAAAACTCTGGAGTCAATTTTACCCGAAACGAAAAAAGATAAAATGATAAGGGTGCCGTTAAGTCGTGATAAACGTAATTCGAAGTAACGAACTGCTCGTAAGAGGTACTCGAAAAATAATAGTTACCTTTGATGTCGTAATACTTTGTATAGTCGATGAGATAATCGATTCCTAGCTTGAGCTGTGATTGCATATCGGCAACGACTAAAGTGGCTAGATTATCCGGATTGCTGTTTTGACCTTTATTGTAATCAAAGAAAAGCGACAATCGCTTTTCTTCCGCGGCTCTTTCAGGAGTATCCGTCATGCTTTTAGCATCTGCAGATTTTTCCTGGAAAACAACGTCATCACTTTTTGAATTCGCAAAAATTTTGTTTTTATAAGCAAGAACTTCGGCCTTTAATTCGGGCGTAAGAGATTCTGTTTTTATTTTGATTAAAATATTCTTTGTCTTATCAATTTGGTTCAAGCGCTCGTAGGCTAAGGCTTGGTAGTATAAAGCCACGGGCGTCAATTTCGAGTTGAGTTCGATGACTTTATTGTAGTTTAAGATGGCTAGACTGAAGGAATTTTTATTATGAAAAACGACACCTAGATTGAAATAATTAAGCGCCTTACTTGGGTTTTCGATAATTTGACCTTGCCAGTATTCGATAGTTTGTTGAGCTTTATTTTCCGTTGCCGCATTAGCCACCGAGAAAAGGAAAAATAAAAAGACACTAAAAAATTTCAATTCAGATTCCGTTCATGAAAAAAATTTTAGCCGCGGTGATTTTCTTAGGATAAAAGGCTTAGAGCATAAATGGAACAGATTTCGCTATAACTTCACCTAAAGTAAAGCAAGCAAAAATTCTTAACCCTTTCTTGATGATTGGGTAACAGAAAGACATTAGTCTAAATCT